>JAQVKB010000159.1 GCA_028694875.1 Candidatus Izemoplasmatales bacterium | reverse complement strand
GTATGATTACCTCCGATGAAGATCCTGGTTTTTTGAGTGTCATCATGCCTATGAAATTGTAATGAAATCGATAACGACATATTCCATTGGTTATTTTTTGATCAATTTTCAAAGTGAAGGAAAAAAGTGAGTGAATTACGCAATACATCCTATGACGCTGAACAAATTAAAGTCCTTGACGGACTTGAAGCTGTCCGTAAACGACCATCCATGTATATCGGGAATACCGGTATCGAAGGTTTGCATCATCTGATCTATGAAGTGGTCGATAACTCCATAGATGAAGCCCTTGCAGGGTACTGTTCAAAAATATGTATCATCATTCATGACGACAATTCTGTTACCGTTGAAGACAACGGTCGGGGTATTCCGGTGGATATACATCCTACGGAAAAAATATCCGCCCTTGAGTTGGTTATGACGACCCTGCATGCTGGCGGCAAATTTGATCATTCAACCTACAAAGTTTCCGGTGGATTGCATGGTGTCGGTGTTTCGGTGGTCAATGCATTAAGTCAATTTACTCTTGCCAAAGTACAACGCAACGGCCATGTCTATCGGCAAACCTATGAATATGGCAATAAAACCAGTGAGCTTGAAATAATTGATACCAGTCAACAGACTGGAACAAGCATTCATTTCAAACCTGATCCAAATATTTTTACAGAAACAACGGTTTTTCAATATGAAATAGTGAGAAACCGAATGCGAGAATTAGCTTTTCTCAATAAAAACATCCATATCTTCCTTAAAGATGAACGAGATGGTGCCGAAGAAAATTTTCATTTTGAAGGAGGAATAGTTTCCTATGTTCAATATCTCAACCGCAATAGATCATGTGTTCATCCAGATCCGATTTTAATTTCTGGAGAAAAAGAAAATGTGCAGATAGATATCTGTTTCCAATATTTTGATGGATATTCTGAACGATTGTTTTCTTTTGTTAATAATATTCATACCAAGGAAGGTGGTTCCCACGTTGCCGGTTTTCGTGCGGCCTTGACTAAATGCATCAACCGTTATGCAAGCGATGATGTGGTTCCTAAAAATTTGAAAGAAAAGTTGGGTGGGGATGATGTCCGTGAAGGTTTATCCTGCATCATTTCCGTACGCGTACCCAATCCCCAATTTGAAGGACAAACCAAAACCAAGCTCGGCAATTCCGAGATTAAATCCATCGTTGAATCGGTTTGTAATGAAAAACTGGGTGTATATCTTGAGCAAAATCCAGGAATCGCCCGAGCTATCTTGAGTAAAGCGGTTGAAGCGGCACGGGCAAGAGATGCAGCCCGTAAAGCACGGGATCTATCACGAAAAAAAGGTAGTCTTTCCGTGATGATGGCAGGAAAACTGGCAGAATGCCAGAGTAAGAATCCAGCCGAAAGGGAATTGTTTATCGTCGAAGGAGATTCCGCAGGAGGTTCAGCTAAACAGGGAAGGGATCGATCTATTCAGGCTATTCTTCCCTTGCGTGGCAAGATCATGAATGTGGAAAAAGCTCGATTTGATAAAATTCTCAGTTCCGAAGAAATCAAGCAATTGGTGGCTTCTTTGGGAACAGGTATTGGTACTGAAGAATTCGAACTGGAAAAACTCCGTTATCATAAAATCATCATTATGACCGATGCCGATGTGGATGGCGCTCATATCCGTACCCTGCTGTTAACATTTTTTTACCGACAAATGCTGCCGTTGATTGAAAACGGGTATGTCTATATTGGTCAACCCCCCCTTTACCGGTTAGGTAAAGGAAAAAAAGAGCAATATTTTCTCAATGATGAAGAACTCAATGCCTATCTTTATTCCCAAGCCAGTCAAACTATGCGTCTTCAAAGTAAAGAGAAGGTAGATATATCACCAGAAGAACTTGTTGAAATTTTAAGAAAACTCTCTTCTTTCGAACGGGTAGTTCATCACTTGGAACGGTTGAACATCCAAGAAGCCATGACTTTGTTTCTTCTGGAAAACGACGTTCATACAGCATCTCAATTTGAACAAAAATATTTTGTAGAAAAATTGGCTGAAAAACTTTCCGATAAGGCTTCTTCCATAGGTACTCTTCGTTACTGTATATGGCGTCCATCCTGTTTTGAATTCGATGTCACTTTTACGAGCCAATCACATATGCCAACAATTCTTGGCCCCCATATCCCGCTGATTGGTGAATATCGGCATGCACTTGAACTGTACAAAAGCATCAGACCTTATCTGCAAGGATCTTTTACCCTCATTCGAACAACTCCTTCCGGACAAGAAACAGTTTTTCCTATCGATAACTGGCATCAACTGATCCAGATGGTTCGCGAAGAAACTTTTAAAGGATACCATCTCCAACGGTACAAAGGTCTTGGGGAAATGAATCCCGAACAACTCTGGGAAACGACCATGAATCCGGCCAATCGTACCTTGATTCAGGTCAAGATCGACGATGTCGAACTGACTGACGACATGTTTACGACGCTTATGGGAGACAAGGTTGAACCACGGCGCGATTTCATTCAAAATCATGCCCTTGAGGTAGCTGACCTCGACATCTGATCAACTGAGGCACAATATAGGCCTCCTTCCGTACCAGTTATCCAGGAATGTACAATGACACAACAACCAGCAGAAATCACTCAACAACCAACCATCGCCATAGCCAGGGAACTGCGCAAATCGTACCTGGATTATGCCATGTCGGTCATTATTGGCAGGGCTTTGCCCGATGTGCGTGATGGCTTGAAACCGGTTCATCGTCGTACCCTGTTCGCCATGCGCGAATTGGGAAACACCTATAATCGGCCCTATATCAAATCCGCCCGTATTGTCGGCGATGTCATCGGTAAATATCATCCTCACGGTGATACCGCGGCTTATGATACCCTGGTTCGTATGGCCCAGGATTTTTCCATGCGCTATCCTTTAGTGGACGGTCAGGGAAATTTCGGTTCCATGGATGGCGATTCGGCTGCGGCCATGCGCTATACTGAAGCGCGTATGACCAAGCTCGACCAGGAGCTTGTAGCTGACCTTGAAAAGGAAACTGTTGATTTTATTCCAAATTACGATAATTCCTTACAGGAACCATCGGTTCTTCCTTCAAAAATTCCCAATATTCTCATCAACGGATCAGAAGGCATTGCGGTGGGCATGGCCACGAAGATTCCTCCCCACAACCTGACCGAAATCATCAATGGTTTGATCGCGTTGATCGATGCCCCAGAAATTACGGTGCATCAATTGATGGAAATCATTCTTGGCCCGGATTTTCCCACTGGCGGCTTTCTCTGCGGCCGGGCCGGCATCCGTGAGGCCTATGAGACCGGCCGGGGGGTTGTGCTTATCCGTTCCAAAACGCACATTGAACAGCGAGGAGTAAACGGAGAATCCATTGTCATTACGGAGATTCCCTTTCAGCAAAATAAAGCGGCCTTGGTGGAAAAAATAGCGTCACTGATGAAGGAAAAACGAATTACCTCCATCAGTGAAATCCGCGATGAATCAGATCGGCACGGAGTACGAATCGTGCTTGAGTTGCGCAAGGATGAAATCGCTGATATAGCCATCAACCAGCTGTACAAAATGACCCCGTTGCAAAAAAGTTTCGGTATCATTTTGCTGTGCATCGTCAATAACAAACCGGAAATACTCAATCTCAAACAAATCCTGCAGCACTTTCTTGCCCATCGAAAGACAGTTGTTTATCGACGCACCTCTTATGAACTGCGTAAAGCCGAAGAACGGGCTCATATTCTCGAAGGCCTCAAAATAGCCATCACCCATCTTGATGAAGTGGTGGCGTTGATCAAAAGTTCAGTGAATCCGGCCGAAGCAAAAGA
>JAQVKB010000158.1 GCA_028694875.1 Candidatus Izemoplasmatales bacterium | reverse complement strand
TCCCTCTGAATAATTAAAAATGCTGCTTCTATGCTACTAAAAATTATTTTTTAATAAACATTTGAAACCTGGACGGAATTGTGTATAGTATTCTCGATTACATGATCATCGTCTTTACGGGAAACACATTGTTTGGACCAGCATATCAATTTACTTCGTTTGAATCGGCCTTCTTTCAGGTCTTGTTTATCTTGATTCTTGTGGCTAGCTTTGTATTCTATCTATACAAACTCGTCACATTACCAAGATGGAGTTTATGGCGATACATATTCGTTGCACTATTAGCGTTTGAAGTCATCATGATGTATGTGGATGATTCCAAAGAAAAAGTGTTGGCGACGATCATGATTCTCGCACTCTTCTCTTGGATCATCGATATCATCACAAGAATCATCCATAAAGAATTCAAACTCATGGATTGGTCGATGTATGCGCGAATCATCATGGTGACGGTGATGCTGATATGGTTTCGAGAAACCAAACTCTACAATCTCCCTCTATTTCGGGTGGAAGAAATGGGGATGTTGATTGCGATATTCTATGTCAGTGCACTATCGGATATTCTCACTCATATAGCGCCAAAAAGCTCGTTGGAAACCTCTTTAGGTTTTACCTTGGTGGATTATCTCAAACTCTATTACAAACCGGTGACGACAAGGTACAAAGATATTCTCGTGATTTCCAAGAGCGATGAATTGCCACACAATCTCTCAGGCATGGGAAGAAAAATCTTGATCAAACCCAACCTAGAATCGGCGATGAATGTGGACTTGGATAGCGTCTCGCTCGTGATGGTCTATTCCGATTCCCTCGAAGAATTCCAAGAAGTATTGAATTCGTTTGGACATCTTCATCCTGTTCTTCTCAGTCAAACCAAGTTCGAACAACACGAGTTCCAAACTTGCTTCAGCGATTTTCAGTATCAAATATACGCCCAATAAAGAAAAGAGAACCTGCGCGTCACGCGACAGGTTCTTTTGTTTGATTAGGATTGTTTTTTGATAGCGAATCGTAATTTCGCGGAAGTGGCTCGCGGATTCGCGTGGCATTCTTCCGCAGAAGGACGTATGGGGGCGGGGGAAATCATCTCATAGACTCCCAATTGATGGAAATGCTTGAACGCTTTCTTGACCAAGCGATCTTCTCCTGAATGAAACGTGAGAATGGCGACCTTTCCGCCTGGTTTCAAACATTCCGGAATCTGATCCAGAAACAAGAATAAAGAATCCAGTTCGTGGTTCACATCAATGCGCATTGCTTGAAAGCTGCGTTGACAGGCTTTCTTGATTTCCTCTTTCTTGGTTTGTTCGGGAAGAAAAGAAAGAGTTTGTTGGATGAGTTCACGAAGCTTTGTGGTGGTGTCGATTTTGATTCCTTTTCGTTGTTCTTTGGATATCGCTTCGGCGATTTCATGCGCATAAGTTTCATCCGCATTTTCGAGTAACATGCCTTCAATTTCATCCATGGTCATTTCAAAGAGACGATTGGATGCCGGTTCTCCTTTTTGCGGATTCATCCGCAGATCCAAGGGACCATCGAGTTTGTAAGAAAAACCTCGATGTGGATTGTCAATTTGCATTGAAGACACACCAAGATCCGCCAAGATGAAGTCAAACGGTCCACGCTCTTTGGCAATTGCGCCAATCTCTTGGAAATTGGTCACGATTAACGTAAAGCGTTCTTCTCCGTATCCGAATTCTTGAAGTCGATCCTTGGTCTTGACACTTTCGATGGGATCGACATCCAAACCAAAGACATGTCCCGTTCCATTCAGTTTCTTTAACATCTCCAAAGTATGGCCACCATAACCTAACGTACAGTCCACACCGACTTGTCCGGGTTGGAGATCCAAAAAATCAAGAATTTCATCCACGCATATGGAGCGATGCATCCCCGCAGGAGTACTTCCTTTTTGAAGAACCTTTTGGATGGTATCGCCATACTTTTCGGGATTCAACTCTTTGTACTTTTGATCAAAATGCTTGGGATGTGTTCCCTTGTATCGTTGTCTTCTGACATGTTGATTTCCAGAATCATCCACCAATAATCACCACCAATTCAAATATAAAACGGAAAAAATAAAAGGCAAAATTCAATTAGTTCGTTTCCTTCTCAATTGATAACAAATTATTTTTAAGCATTTGAAATGTAGTGATAACACGATATGCCGCATCAGAGTTATCACAATCTAGAATCGCGCTAGATTTTAGAACGCTATTGATAGTCAACACAATTTGATAATGATTGTCTTCTGAAATTGTTGATTTTTTTCTATTGGCAAGAGATCCCGCGACTGCGCCAATCCGACCAAAGAGAACTCCTCCTAAAATTGCAGATGGAATGGCTGAACTTGATTTTTGCGTAATCTCATGATTCGTCAATATCTCAATATTGAGTAAGTCATCCAGTTCAAATACCCCATATTGTTCGTTCTGTTGCAAAAAACTCCATTTTCCATTCTTAGTATTAAATGAAATTGAAAAACTAGCGTGTTTTTTCATCCTTGAAATTCCAGATAATAATATAACCAAATCAGAATTTAATAAATAGTCAATTTTTGAGATGGATCCTCCACATCGCTGACACCAATTATCTCCGGGACGAATTTCATTACCACATGAAATACATAGCATTTGCTTTTCCTCCGAGTACAATATTTATATAACACTAAGAGATACATTTCAGTATCTATTATACCAAGAAATCCAAGAAAAAAGTCTGCGGTTTCTCGCAGACTCTTAGGGAATTAACCGTAGATGACATGGGGGGACTGAGTAAAGGTCTCTACCCCACCAAAACCGGTATAGGTAATAGTATAAGTGATGTACAAATCATTGAGGCTTGTGGTGGTGGAACTCACATTGAATTCATACCATCCATCATGAATGTCCGTAATCGTTTTTTCAAATATTGGGGTTCCTGTCGCGGTTTTACGGAGTGCAATCTCAATGGATGTGATTTCTACATTCACTTGAATCATCATCAAAAAGAACTTGAATACTTTGTTCTGATAACTGAAATAATCCAAACTGTTATACAAACCATAATTGATGTTCATTCTCGACAATACAATATTGTTTTGCGCAGTGACCATTTGAATGTAATCATATTCGTGGATGTATTGTTGCTCCACAGGGACACTGTTGTATCCCGTTTCCATCGGATATTCTTTGATCATCGTTCCCGATTGATCATAAATTCGAAGAACAACATCCAGCATTTCATCTTGATAAGTGACTTTTCCATCATTGCAAAGATAATAACTCACATTGGTCACGCCATCGCCAATTTCATAATCATACATTTCTCCCCAAAGAGAAGGCATCGCATTGACAATCAATGAACTATCGGTAATGCGACTCGAAGTCGCATTTCTTGTCGCATACCATAAATATTCATAGTCTTCCACGCCGTCATTTCCGGAGCAATACAATCGAACTTCAAAATCCGTATCCGGAGAAAGTCCATCGATGATGATGTGTTTGAATTCCAAGACATCACCATCATACATCTCATCAGTGATCTCAATCAACTTTGTCGCAATGACCGCATCAAAGGGTTCATAATAGACTTCAAGATAAATGGAGGTTAATAAACGGTGTGAATCCTCACGATAGAAATGAAAATCAACATAAGGAGTCGATTCGCTCAACATCTTCGTGGTAACGATGTTGGCGGTAAAGTATCCCCCATCTTCAGGATACAACCGGCTCTCCGCCATCGCATCATCCACTTGAAGGAGTGCCATCACATCGAGCATGGAAGTTGGATTCAAATCATCGGAATTGGATTTCACGACGACAATTTCATCGGTGACACTTAAT
>JAQVKB010000157.1 GCA_028694875.1 Candidatus Izemoplasmatales bacterium | reverse complement strand
GTGAATGAAGACATCCCCACCTACAAAGTGTATGAGGATGAACACGTCGTCGCGATCTTGGATATTTCGCAAGCGACAAAAGGGCATACTTTGGTCATTGCCAAAGATCATTACAAAAACCTATATGACATCGATGAAGAACTCGCTGGAAACATTTTCCGAAAAGTTCCAAAAATTGCGAATGCCATCCGCGAAGCGTTTCATCCGATTGGTTTGAATGTTCTTGTCAATACCGAAAAACCACTTCAAACCGTGTTTCATTTCCATCTTCACATTATTCCAAGGTATCATATGGACGGTGTTGATATCGATTTTATCAACAACCAAGGAGTGATGACAAAGGAACTTTACGAACAAACCGCCGCACAAATTCGTGCCCATATCAAATAAAACTTGATAGACAAAGAAAACGCCTCGATGGAGGCGTTTTTTGTTGGAAATGTTTTATCCTACGAAATTGGGGCAATCTTCTTGAAGGCTTTGAAAACGCGGTGCTGTGGTGGAATCTTTGTACGAAGTTTTGGAAGCGGTCTTGAATTGTTTTTGGAACATATTCGCGATGTCCGTGCCAAGTCCGTAGTAACGATCTTTTTGGAACGCGTTCAAATGATTTTCAGAAGCTTGAAGTAAGTATGTGAAGACGTTTCGAACATCATCCGGAAGATCCGGGCTATTCAAGAACAGTTGATACATCGCGATGTTCATCTCTTCAGCTTGAATGCCAGTCGCAATCGCGGAAGTCAAAGAATCGGGGAGAATCACATTGTCCGAAGCGGTGTTCGCTGGAACATCAATGCCATACGCGGCGAAGAGTGGGAGTAAGAGATCGATATGCGTTTGTTCGGCGGCGACGATATTGATGAAGGGACGGGTTTCGCCGTAAGCAGCGATGATGGCGGCGTATTCGGCTTGCGCTGTGTATTCATCTTGAAGCGCATAAACAAGCATATCTTCGAGGGTGAGGGATTCATCGGTAATTGCTGCGGCAGAGCCGGTTTCAGCGATGACATCGGTGTAAAGCGCGTCGGCGGAAACGCCGGTAAGCGTAAAGGCGGTGAGGGCCGTAAAGACCATTGCGGTAAAGACGAGAACTTTGGTAAATGTTTTTTTCATGGGAAATTCCTCCTTGGAATTTGTTTTTTAGGATTGGAGTCTTTCGACTTCGGCAAATATACGAGGGCTCTTCCAAGAATTATTGGTAAATACATAAAACATCACAATTCCCTCAAATTCAAAGTTGGACTTCCCTATGGGAAAAAGAAAACCGCCATCCAGTGGCGGTCTTGTTTATCGAATGATATCGACGCCCATATAGGGGCGAAGGACTTCTGGAACCACGATGGAACCATCTTCTTGTTGGTAGTTTTCCATGATCGCAATCACGGTTCTACCGACGGCAAGACCAGAACCATTCAAGGTGTGGACAAATTCGAGCTTCGCATCGTTTTCGCGGCGGAATTTGATATTCGCACGTCGTGCTTGATAATCTTCCGCATTCGAAATCGATCCAATTTCACGATATTTGTTTTCCGAGGGCAACCATACTTCAATGTCATAGGTCTTCCGCATCGAGAATCCTAGATCCCCTGTGCAAAGGACAACGACATGGTATGGAAGCTTTAACAATTGAAGCACACGCTCGGAATTCGCCAGCATTTTGTCGAGTTCTTCATAAGAATCTTCAGGCTTGGTGAATTTGATGAGTTCGACCTTGTTAAATTGATGTTGACGCAGAATGCCTCTGGTATCACGACCGGCGCTACCGGCTTCTTGGCGGAACGCGCTCGTGTACGCGACATACTTAATGGGAAGTGCGGAAACTTCCAACACTTCATCGCGGTGCAAATTGATGGTCGGAACTTCGGCCGTCGGATTCAAATAGAAATTGCGGTCGTCATAAAGCTTGAAGGCTTCTTCTTTGAATTTGGGAAATTGTCCTGTGGCATACATCGAGGTTTCGTTGACGATGTAGGGAGGAATGATTTCCGTATATCCATGTTCTTTCGAATGAAGATCCATCATCCATTGGATGAGGCTTCGTTCCAAACGCGCACCGAGTCCTTTGTACACCACAAAACGGCTACCCGTAATTTTCCCGGCACGATTGAAATCCAAGATATCGAGTTTCTCCCCCAAATCATAATGTCCTTTAATCGGAAAATCAAACGTGGTTGGGGTCATGAATTTCTTGATTTCGACGTTTTCGGTATCATCAACACCCACAGGAATCTCTTCATTTGGAAGATTCGGTGTCCAAAGCAACCATTCGCGAATTGCTTGGTCCGCGGCTGTGACAGATTCATCCAAACTTTTGATGCGTGACGAAAAATCATCGATTTCCGCCATGATTGGCGCGATGTCTTTTCCCTCACGTTTGTATTGTCCAATCAAACGGGAGACTTCATTTTTTTTGGCCTTGAGTGATTCGACTTCATGGAGTGCTTCACGACGTTCTTCGTCCTTTTTGACGACGTCGTAAAGATATTGGTAGTCACCGCCGCGCTTGGACAAGCGGGCGATGACTTCATCGGTATTTTCACGAATCAATTTTAGATCAAGCATGGCATGATCCCCCTTTTAATAGCTATCGCCGAGAATTTCTTCTATTGTAGCATCTTCTTCGTCTTCGGACAATTCATCTTCCAAAGAAAGTTCGGAAAACTCCTTGTAGGCGGCTACGTCCTCTTTCGCGACGACGGGTTTCTCAACTTCTGGCTTGGCTTCTGCTACCATTTCGTCGGATTCCGCCGTATCGAGGTATTCGTCATCCTCTGCTTTCGCGACGATGGCGATGGTCGCGACGGTGTGTCCTTCCATCAAGTTGATGATTCGGACGCCTTGAGTCGAACGTTTGGTTTGTGCAATCTGATCGATCGGAACACGAATCATCATGCCTTTGTCGGTGACCACAAGCAAGTCTTCGGTACCCTCGACACTGATTAGTTTCTTGAGATTACCATTCTTCTCGGTGACGTTAATGGTCTTGACACCTTTTCCGCCACGCGTTTGAAGACGATATTCTTCGACATCGGTACGCTTTCCATAGCCGTGTTCGGTGATTGCGAGAATTTCAGTTTTGGTTTCTTCGACAACCGCAACACCGACAACTTCTTCCTTGTCTTCCAACCAAATACCACGGACACCGGCCGCATTACGTCCCATATCGCGTGCATCTTTTTCAAAGAAGCGAATCGCTTTTCCGTTGGAAGCACCAATCAAGATTTCGCGTTCTCCATCCGTCAATTTGACGGAATGGAGGGTATCTCCATCGCGGAGTGAAAGTGCGCGGATACCATTCGTACGGATATTTTGGAAATCGGAGACAGGGGTCCGTTTCACCACGCCTTTGGTTGTCGTGAAGAACAAGAATCCTTCTTCGAAGTTCTTGATGGGCATCACGGCCGCGAGGGTTTCCCCTTCAACCAGGTTGAGCAAGTTCACAATCGGCAAGCCCTTGGAATTACGGCCATAGTTGGGAACTTTGTAGCCTTTGATCTTGTAAACACGACCCAAACTCGTAAAGAACAGCAAGTAATCATGGGTCGACATCGAGATGATCGAATCGATAACATCGTCATCGTTCATCTTCATGCCTGTTTTTCCTCTTCCACCGCGGTTTTGACTGCGATAGACATCGAGGTTCATCCGCTTCACATATCCGTTGGTGGTGACGGCAATAATGACGTCTTCGACAGGAATCAAATCTTCGTCTTCAATGTCGAAATCACCATATGGATCGATTTCACTGCGACGAGCGTCGCCATATTTTTCTTTCATTTCGAGTGCTTCCGCAATCAGAATTTCTTCACGGAGATCTTCTTCGGC
>JAQVKB010000156.1 GCA_028694875.1 Candidatus Izemoplasmatales bacterium | reverse complement strand
TATTGCCGGTTATCCGGTTCTCGATATCAAAGCGACCCTCTATGATGGATCGTACCATGAAGTCGACTCCTCGGAAATGGCATTTAAGATTGCCGCTTCGATGGCGTTAAAACAAGCCAAAGAAAAATGCAAACCGACCTTACTTGAACCGATCATGACAGTCGACGTTGTGACCCCTGACGATTACGTTGGTAACGTCATCGGTGATCTCACAAGCCGTCGAGGACGGATTGAAGGTCAAGAAGCCATCGGCAATGCACAAAAGATTGCTTCCAAAGTTCCGCTTTCGCAAATGTTCGGTTATGCGACCAGCTTGCGTTCCAATACGCAAGGTCGCGCTACCTCGACAATGCAGTTCTCACACTATGAGGAATGCCCGAAATCGGTCGCGGAAGAAATCATCAAAAAGCGCAACAGTTAAGGGCTTTGACGCCAAAACTTAACTATTGCAAAAACAATGAAGATGCGATACAATAATATCGATAAACAAGAGAAAAATTATAAAGATAAAGGAGAATAACGTTACAATGGCTAAAGCAAAATTCGAACGTACGAAGCCGCATGTAAACATCGGCACTATCGGCCATGTTGACCACGGCAAAACGACGTTGACCGCGGCGATTACCATGGTTCTTGCAAAGCAAGGCCTCGCCCAAGTCAAAGACTACGCTTCCATCGACTCTGCGCCGGAAGAAAAGGGCAGAGGTATCACGATCAACACTGCACACATCGAATACGAGACCAAGACCCGCCACTACGCTCATGTGGACTGCCCCGGACATGCTGACTATGTTAAAAACATGATCACCGGCGCTGCCCAAATGGACGGCGCGATCCTCGTTGTCTCCGCGGCTGACGGCGCAATGCCCCAAACCAGAGAGCACATCCTTCTTGCTGGACAAGTTGGCGTTCCAAAGATGGTCGTCTTCTTGAACAAAGCAGATATGGTTGACGATCCTGAATTGATCGAACTCGTTGAAATGGAAATCCGTGAACTCCTCGATGAGTACAATTTCCCTGGCGACGAAACCCCAATCATCGTTGGTTCCGCGCTTCGTGCGATGGAAGGCGACGAAGAATATCAAAAGAAGATCATCGAACTCATGGACGCTGTCGATGCTTACATTCCGCTCCCGGAAAGACCCACAGACAAACCGTTCTTGATGCCTGTTGAAGACGTCTTCACGATCACTGGTCGTGGAACCGTTGTTACTGGTAGAGTGGACCGTGGAACCATCAAAGTTGGTGAAACCATCGAAATCATCGGTATCAGACCGACGAAGGCTTCGGTTGTTACTGGCGTTGAAATGTTCCGCAAACTTCTTGACTTCGCACAAGCTGGCGACAATGTCGGTTTGCTTCTCCGCGGTGTGAGCCGTGATGAAGTTCAACGTGGTCAAGTTATCGCGAAACCGAAATCGGTGACCCCGCATCACAAGTTCACGGCCCAAGTTTACGTCTTGAGCAAGGAAGAAGGCGGCCGTCATACTCCGTTCTTCTCGAACTACCGTCCGCAATTCTATTTCCGTACGACCGATATTACCGGTGTCATCATGTTACCGGAAGGCGTCGAAATGGTTATGCCTGGCGACAACATCGAAATGAACGTTGAATTGATCCATCCGATCGCCCTCGAACAAGGAACGAAGTTCTCGATTCGTGAAGGCGGCCACACCGTTGGTGCTGGTTCGGTTGTTACCATCGTCGAATAGTTTCGAAACCAAACAAACAAAAAAAGGATGCCTTCGGACATCCTTTTTTGATGCTTATAAGTCGTTGATTTGAACACGTTCGATTTCTTTCTTCGTTTCTTTGGGCTTTTTGAGAATGCGAATGACATCGAGAATGAAGATTACGATGGTGAAGATCAACAAGCCCGTGAAGTTCCACTCCGCAATCGCCGCAATCAGCCAGAAGAAGGCAAGGGGGATATTGACGATGAGTAAGGCTTTGGAGAGGGAATCAATGCGAAACAACACAAGTATGATGACGAAGATGATGGCAGGGATCAAAATGAAGAAGAGGATCAAACCTCCAAGTGTGATGACAGACATGTTAAGAATCCTTTCCGGCACGATAGTGCCTTAAAATATCTTTGAGGGTCGAAACGCTTAGGTCTCCATCGAGGGCCATTTGTTTGATTTTTCGTTCAAAGGGATCATCGGTGGTTTCGGATATTTTCACTTTATCGATTAAACGGTCGAGACGAAGACGCAATGTTGGATACGTGACACCATAATAATTTGCCATCTCTTTAAGGGATCCACTCGATAATAGAAATTGTCGAATGAAGTTGAGATCATCATTTTCCAGATCCTTGATCCATCTTGGAATATCATGAGTTTCCATGGAAAACCTCCTTTAATTCTTTGATAATATTATAATATACTTTAATAAAGTTAAAGTCAATACTTTTGAATAGAAAACTTACAAACAAATATATCCTATTATAGATTGACACATTAGCCTCGCTTCGTTATAATGAATCTACATGACTTGGAGGTACATTATGGGAAGAGATTTTCGTTCTAACTTATGGAGGAGACCCCTTCGTTTTCCGAAGGAATTGTCCAAAGAATCCGTGATTGTCATCAAACTTTTCTTTATCGCCCTCTATGCTTATCTATGTACGATTCTCATTCAACTATACACCTATTTTGCGATTCCTTTTGAGTGGCAAACGGTTGTTCTTTGGATGGTTGGAATCTGGTTCCTCACTGCGGACTATCTTCTCTATAAGCCGGTATCCAACATCATGATTCATGATTTCCGAAATCCAGTTTTGGCGGCTCTCAAGACCATTTCTACGATTGTCAGTGGCATCATGTTTGCTTTTTGGATCATTTCGTTTCTCTTTTCACTCCTTGTCGGCTGGTTCTATGTGATGATTGGGTTCATGATCATCCTTCCGTTCCGATTTATTCACTGGCGCGCGGAAAATTACACCTACGGTACCAATACACTCTAAAAAAAAGGAAGACTATGCGTCTTCCTTTGTTGTTTCTAGAGGCTATACTGGTGGATGTTCCTTCCACCAATTGGAGGCAAAATCGACGGCATCACGAACACGAAAACAGATGGCCTTGGCTTGCCCAACTTCAAAGGTATATGCGATTTCTTCTTGTAGAAGAAGTTCTCCGATTTCTTCGAAGCGGTCGCTGTCATACGCGAAATCTTCGTAGTCAACCCATTTTTCATTGAATTTTGTACCATTTTGCTCTTTCGACAAAACACCGGAAATGGCTTCGGCCAAATGAAGCGCTGTTGCGTTGCCAAATCCAACGCCAAGAAGCAACACTTTGGCGTTGAGATCATAGAGTCTTCCAAGAGGAGACGCCATGCCAAAGGTTGGGGTTAAGGGATGATTTTTAACAATGTATTTCGCTTGTCTTCCTTTAGCGAGGAACGACGAAGTGGGATGAGGACTACGTAAAACGCCTTTGTAGTGACGGAAGCATTCGACAACTTTCCCCATTCCTCTCGTGTCAAAATGTTCGGGATGGAAAGAAGGCGTATGCTCGCGGATGATGGGCCACCAAGATTCTGGGACAGGTGGGTTCACCCATTTCGATGGATCCGAATTGTCGCCAGTCTGTGCTGGCATAATCAGCGTTCCATCGACAAGGACTTCGAGGAAAGCATCGACGACAGTCATTGATTTTCCAATGACCCATCCTAAGGATGAAAGGGAAGAGTGTAGGAGAACGTTGTCTCTAGAGTCGATGCCTCCGCGCATCAAATCATAGATGATTCTTTCCTTGGTAATGGGTTCGATTGTACTCTCAATGACGGATTTTTCAGACATGGTATTCTTCCTTTCTTGTGATGGAAATCGAATCAAATTGTAGCA
>JAQVKB010000155.1 GCA_028694875.1 Candidatus Izemoplasmatales bacterium | reverse complement strand
TATCTTCATGATCAATCTCCTACAACATGGTCAATTTTTCGAGTGCTTTGGCGTGTTTTTTGGAGGCTGCCAACTCGAACATATGCCTTGCGGCTTTGGGATCAGGATGGACATCCGAATAACCCTCTAAAAGCAGAATTCCCATTTCATATTGCGCTTGCGGATCGTCTCCGGCTTGAACGGCTTGTTGCAACCATTGTAGTGCATTGGAAGGTTCTTGATCCCTTATCACTTGATATAGCTTTGTTTTGGCGATGGTTAAGCCTCCGTCCGCTGCTTTTTCCGTCCAGTAGCGTGCGGCGCGAAGATTCGTTCGGCAACCAAATCCTTCCCAATATGCTTCGGCAAAATACCACATTGCCGAAAGTTGATTGATTTTCGAGGCTTCGGAATCATCCAAATAATCCTTTAACAAATTGTAAGCTTGAGACAAACGAGTTTCATGCTTTTTACTCAATTTTTTGAGACTTCTCGCTTCTTCGATGAGGACTTGGGCATACTTAAATTTGGCTCCAGAGTTGCCTTGATCAATCGCACGAAGAAATGCTTTTTCCGAAAGCAAAGAATTTTTCGGCGTGCCGATCCCTCGATCATAAAAGATGCCAAGCCAATAGTCTGCCATGGAACTTTGTTTTTTTGCAGCTTGATCCATGTATTGAAATGCGAGTTCAGGCGTAGATTGTGCGATCTGGCGGCGATAGTGCAACAAACCAAGATTCAATAACGCTTCGGGATCTTGTTGCTTTGCGGCTTCCATGTAGTATGTTTTGGCCTGCTCATAATCTGGTTTTCCCAAAGCGTCCGAACGCGCGATATCGCCTAATTTGACGAGGGCATTTGGATGTTGCATCGTTGCGGCTGTGGTTAAATGCTCTTTTGCCTTTTCAATATTTTGCGACATTCCCCGACCATAAAGCAAACATATTCCAACACCATAATATCCTTCGGCATCACGATGCCGTAATAAGACTTGATAATATTCAGCGGCCTTTTCAGGGTTCTTTCCGACGACTTTCGTTCCATCGTAGTATGCTTGAGCGACTTCACGAATGCTTTCGAGATCACCGCTCTTTGCGAGCAATTCACGATAATAAAAAATCATTTCGTCGCGATGCTGGCGAGATTTCTTTTGTACTACTGGAAGATTATCGAGATAGACTTGACGAATCGTTTTGATGGCATCTTGATGGAGCTTTTGAGCCGCTTGATCGAGCCACATCATAGCTGTTTCTGGCGCTTTTTTGTCTTTTTTATCTTCCATCAAATACGTTGCCAACAAATACATCCCTTGCGGATCGCCCATGTCGGCAGAACGTTGGACATATGAGATGGCGGTTTTGGAATCCTTTTTGGTCCCAATTCCTTTCCAAAGATAAGTTGCAATTAGATTGATGGCTTCGAGTTCGTTCTGTTGAACGGCTTCTAGTAGATATTTATAGGCATTTTTCGGTGATTTACGTTGACCCTCTCCAAGTAGTGCCATCGATGACAAAAGGATGGCTGCTTTCGCATATCCCATGGCGAGCGATTTTTGTAATGCAGCGACCGCTTGTTTCGAATCTTTGGCTTCTCGATAATAACGGGCAAGATTATAGTAACCGATTGGATTTTGTAAGTCAGCCGCTTTCTTGAAATAGGAGAAAGCAATTTCGATGTTTTTCGGTTTCCCTTGAGAACCAGTGAGATACTGTTCCCCTTGTTCATTCAATAATTTAGGGTTCTGCTCATCACGCATAGAGTTCACCTCGTAATGCGAGCGCTTCGGTACGACCAGGTTCATAACCGAACTCGAAGGATTTTTGATACCATGCTTCCGCTTTCAAGAAACTAGAGTCAATTCCTCGTCCTTCTTCAAATCGTTTTGCCAAAGAAAAACATGCGAGCGGATGACCTTTCGCCGCGGCTTTCGCAATGATTTCAAAAGCTTTCTTGGAATCCTGCAAGACGCCAAGTCCTTCATCATAGACCTTGGCCAATTGGATGGAGGCATCGTATAGTCCTTCTTTTTCACAAATCATTAGATATGGCAAGGCATCCTCGTATCGTGCTTGATCCATGAGTTGAGTCGCGGTCATCCAAAGTGTTTCGAGAGAACGTTCATCACTATGCGATTTGGTTCCTACCAATCGAAACTGGTTCATGGCCTCAACGGACCCTTTCGCTAGCGCTTTATTCAACCAAAGATGTGCGTTTTCAATACTCTTTTTGATGCCATCACCATACAAATAAGCAATGCCAATTCGATAAAGAGCATAAGGTTCCTCTCGTTTGGCGCATTCAACATAAGTTTCGAGCGCTTTGGCTTTGTTGATGGGAGTGCCAATTCCTTTTTCGTGACAACGAGCCACTTCTAAACCCGCCGAGAGATCTCCATTATGAAATGCCGCCGAATAGAGTTCGAAGGCTTTGGCTTCATCTTTGATTGTGGCTTTTCCTGTTTCTAGCATGGATCCCAGCATTCTCATGGATGGAGAATAGCCGGTTTCTTTGCCGCGTTGAAATAACGAAAACGCTTCTTTCAGATTCGGCTTGGTTCCTTGACCATACAAATAGCATAGCGCTAACGTATGAATCGCTTCCAAGTCCTCTTTTTTGACAAGGCGTTTCAAGATTATGAACGCTTCGTCGTATTGCTTGATTTGATACAGGTGCAATGCTTGTGTCAAAGACTCATTCCGTTCCATCGAAACACCCCCAATCCATTATATCATAGCGTCGTCTCAAAGAGACGAAATGATTTCTTTCAAAGCGTGGATACGTGAGATACTATCGGAATATCCACCGTGACGATTTCTTTGATGCCAAAGTTCCTCATGAACGCGTTCATACCCTTCGATTTGCTCGATCCATCGAGTTTTATCCCATGGATTTCCAAACAACCCATTCATCGCATCCAAACAGATTTGGACCAGCAAGATCGTGTTCTTAATCTCCAATTTCACAGTCCCTGATTGTGACGATACTTTGGCCTCTGCATCGGATAATGCTTGTTTTATCCGATATTTTGCTTTTTCAGAAAGCGGTTTTCCCAATGCTTGTAGCAACACGTGTCTTTTGAAGAGAACATCATGGGAAGGATCTGGATCGGAAAACATGATGGGATGAAAAACCTTGGATGAGTTGTAGATGAAATCATCTTCCAAAGTCGAAATCGATCCCAAAATTCTCATGATATCTGAAAAACCAGGACGCTGAATCCAGTGATCGAGAAATGCGTCAATTTCAGAAGGATCATGCGATCCCGTCCATGTCAATTGCGCACACGTCGCAAATCCTAACGTTGAAAAAATCGGATATTGTAAATGTCCAAAATCGCCCCAATCGGTCGTTAAGACACCGATGCCGCCAAATTGAATGGCAGATTTGGTCGCGTTCAAAGTTGTGGCTTCCATGTCCCTCACGCGCGAAGTCAAGGAGTTCCATGACGAAGTCCCAGGACTGGTAATGAATGGGATTTGATGTTCTTTGAAAGACTTGGCATGTTGTTCAAAAGGATAATCATGATCATATCCCCAATCACAGATGACAACATTTTTGGGAAATTGTGACCAAGTCTCCGGATGTCGCAACAAAACATCTCCCCATACCATAGGGCGTTTTTGATGAGTTTCCAACATCGTACATAGTTTTCTCAAGTGATCAAGATAGACTTGTCCAACGCCAATCGATTCACAGACTTCTTTCGATTTGCCTTGGCCTAATTCAAAGGGTTCATCAAGATTCAAGTGAAACCAAGTAGATTGGCTTTGGGTAGCCAAGTCCAACAACAAGGTTTTTACAAATTCCACAGCTTCCGTATCCAGTGGATTGATGGTGGAGGGAGGAAAAGGATACCCCCACTGAACAAATCCA
>JAQVKB010000154.1 GCA_028694875.1 Candidatus Izemoplasmatales bacterium | reverse complement strand
ATCGATGTTTCAAGGACATAAGCCAGCGAGAGCTACTTTCGAGGTTTCAAAACTACCCAAAGATGTCCTAATTGAGATCGAAGCCATCTGTAGCAAATAAAAAATGATGAGTCCCCTCATCATTTTTTTCTTATTCTTCGACCAAACTGAAATCTTCTTTGGTCACACCGCATTCAGGGCAAACCCAATCATCCGGAATATCTTCAAAAGGTGTTCCGGGAGCGATACCGCCATCGGGATCGCCGAGTTCAGGATCGTATACCCATCCACAGATGTCGCAAATCCACTTTTGCATGAGAATCCCTCCTATGTTTTCTTGGTTTCAAATCTATCATACCCATGACTTTTTGTCAATACATCCGCACGAAACGAAGACAAAGAAAGAATCTTGAGAACGATTGATTCCTTGCGTAGCAAGTGATACAATGAATTCAAATACATAGATTGGAGTGAACGAAATGGACCACACCTTGATTGCTATCCTTTTCAGCATTCTCATCAGTCTCATTGCTTTTGGTTTTGCCGCTTGGTTGTATCGATGGGTCGATTCTCGTGAAAGCGAGAATGCAAAAATCGCATCGATTGCGGATTTGATTCGAAGTGGAGCCAACACCTTTCTCAAAAAGGAATATCTTGTCCTTGCGAAATTTGCGGGGGTTGTGGCATTATTGATTCTTCTATTCCTCCCAACCCCCATTTGGAAAGGGACCTGGACGAGTAATTTGATCATGACATTTGCTTATCTGTTCGGTACCGTGTTTTCTGCATTTGCAGGAAAAATCGGCATTTTTGTGGCGACCATCGCCAACCGAAAAACCGCGGAAGCCGCACTTCAAGGTATTCGACCAAGTTTCTTGAGTGGATTCCGAGGTGGAGCCGTCATGGGTATGGCGGTTGTCGGGGCAAGCTTGTTGGGAGTTTCTTTGGTCTTTTACCTTACCAAGAACCCCACCATGATTCTCGGATTTAGTTTTGGTGCTTCTTCGTTGGCGTTGTTCGCCAAAGCTGGCGGAGGAATCTTTACCAAAACTGCGGATATTTCCGCAGATTTGGTTGGAAAAGTCGAACTTGGAATCGCAGAGGATGATCCGCGAAATCCTGCCGTCATTGCTGACAACGTCGGGGACAATGTCGGGGACGTCGCTGGAATGGGTGCCGATTTGTTTGACTCTCATGTTGCCTCTTTAGCTGCAGCTCTTGTCATTGGTTTTGCCATCGATGAAATTACTGGATCAAAAAACACGATCCTTGTCTTCGTCTATGCGGCGCTAGGTTTATTATCTTCGATTATTGGGGTTGCCAGTGCCAAGATGGGAAAACATGGAAATCCCACAAGAGCACTCAATACTTCTACTTATGTCACCACAGCCTTGTTCACCATACTCACTGGCATCGCCACATGGGCGCTTCATTTCGAGTGGCGTATCTACCTTTCTGCCATTATCGGTTTATTGGTAGGGGTTATCGTAGGGATTGCAACCGACTACTTTACTGACGATTCCAAACCTCCTGTACGAAAAGTGAGTGAGGCGAGTGAAAGCGGTCCAGCATTAACGATTATCTCTGGCGTTAGTTATGGATTTTTGTCGGTTTTACCAGCCATGATTGGCATTGCAATTTCGGCATTTGCCGCATACAAGATTTCGGCGCCCCTTGGTATCGCAGACAACCTCGAGGTTGAATACGCACTTTTCGGAATCGCGATGGCCGCTGTCGGTATGCTTTCGATTGTCGGAATGATTATTTCGAATGATGCCTATGGACCGATTGTCGATAACGCGAGAGGACTCGCGGAAATGGGCGATCTGGGCGAAGAAGTGATCGCCATTACGGATAGTTTGGATTCCGCTGGAAACACCGTCAAAGCTGTCACGAAAGGGTTCGCCATTGGTGCCGCTGGCCTCACCGTCATTTCGCTACTTGGGGCATTTATTACCGAGGTCAATGCTGCTATTGACGAGCATGCTTTGGCGATTCCGAAAATCACAGGATTCGATATCATGAATCCTGCCGTCTTCTTTGGACTCTTGATTGGAGCTGCTGTTCCTGCCGTGTTTAGTGCCATGCTGATGCTTGGCGTCAACAAAAACGCGGAACGCATGGTCGCAGAAATCCACCGTCAATTTGAAACGATTCCTGGTCTCAAAGAGGGCAAAGAAGGTGTCATGCCTGAATCTGATAAATGTATTGAAATTGCGACCTCGGGGGCCTTGAAAGAACTAATCCCGGCGGGGTTGATTGCGATTGTCATGACAATCTTTGTTGGATTCATTGGTGGTGTATATGCCATAGGTGGTTATCTTGCTGGTAATATTGTCAGCGGATTGCTTCTTGCACTCTTTATGTCTAACTCGGGTGGTTTATGGGATAACTCGAAGAAATACGTCGAAAGTGGACATCATGGTGGAAAAGGCAGTGAAACCCACAAAGCCGCTGTTGTCGGTGATACCGTAGGGGACCCGTTCAAAGATACCGCTGGTCCCTCCATTAATACTCAAATCACCGTCGTTAGTCTGATTTCAAGTTTGCTCGCCGTGTTATTCCTTATGTATTCACTATTTTAACGGAGGACATATGTTTCTCAAAACACCACGAATGCTTCTGGTTCCTCTCTCTTGGAAGGAACTTGAACTATTACTCGATGAACCCATCAAATTTTCTTCTGCTACGGGAATGATGTATCATGGAGAACGGATTGAAGGGGCTATACGAAGAGTCTATGCAGACGCGTTACGCGTCTTGAGGAGAGATTCGTCCTTGAAGGAATTTTACCAGGTTTGGGTCCTTCTGCTTCCCTCGAAATCCACCATCATTGGCAGTATTCTCATCAAAGGGCTTCCAGATGAACACGATTTGGTTGAAATTGGTTATGGCCTCCACTCGGATTATTTTGGAAAAGGATTGATGACGGAAGCCGTGGAGGTGTTTTGTCGACACATTCGGACCATTCGTGGGGTTAAGGGAATCATTGCGGAGACCAACAAAACGAATATTGCTAGTCAACGCGTCTTAGAAAAAAATCGGTTTTACGTGGAACGAAAAACCAAGACAGCGTATTGGTATCGACAACTTGAATAAGACAAAAAGCGATGGTTCGAAACCATCGCTTTTTTCAAGTATTATCGTCTAAAATACCGCATTCAGTATGAAGTATACTAAGAACAACGAGGCCGAAATCCATAAAATCGGATGTACTGTTTTGAATTCTTTCTTCACCAATTTTACGATGACATAAAGAATAAACGCAAAGGCGATACCATAAGAGATGTTATAAGCGAAAGCCATCAACACGGCTGCGAAAAACGCTGGTAAAGCTTCTGCAAAATCATTCCAGTTGATATCCTTGAATGCTCCCGCCATCATCACACCAACGATAATCAATGCAGGTGCCGTAGCATAAGTTTCCACAGCGGCTGCAAATGGGAACAAGACCACACAGAGCGCGAAGAAAGCTGCGGTAAAGACGCTGGTTAATCCCGTTTTACCACCGGCTTCAATCCCGGCAGCAGACTCGATATAAGTGGTTGTATTCGATGTGCCGAAAACAGCACCAATGGACGTTGCAATGGAGTCTGCGAATAACGCCTTTTCCATTTTTGTCTTGAAGCCTTTTCCGGTTTCGATAGAAGCGATGTCCGCATCGGTAAAGATGCCAGTTCTTCTTCCAGTACCAATGAAAGTACCAATCGTGTCAAAAGTATCGGTCAAGCTAAACGCAAAGATTGCAAGCAAAGCCACTGGGATTTTCGCAGGATCAGCCGCGATTTGACCAATACCAACAAAAGCTTGTCCAAACGTTTGGGGAAGAGCTTGGAACGGCGCTTTCAAATCAGTGAAGTACGTGGAGAAATCCGGTA
>JAQVKB010000153.1 GCA_028694875.1 Candidatus Izemoplasmatales bacterium | reverse complement strand
AAAAAGATTTGATATAATGAAACATAGAAACACTAAGGGAGTTATTGCGATGATTATCATTACCGGTGCAACAGGTCACCTCGGAAACAATTTTGCTCGATTATTGTCTTCACTAGGGATCGAACAGACCCTATTGGTCCGTCAAATAACACCAGCCCTTGAAGGCATTCAAGCCACTATTTTGATGGGGGATATCTTCGATTCACAATGGATCCGCGCGATTCTACATGAAGGAGATACGTTCGTCCATTTCGCAGCCTTTATTGACTTGTCCAACCAATCTTGGGAGGAATGTCTTCGCGTGAACGATATCCAAACAAGAGTCCTTTTTGATCTCTGCAAGGAACTTCATGTTCGCTTCATCTTTCTATCGAGCGTCGACGCCTTTGGGCGTCATCCCAAAGATAAACACGTTTCAATCCCTTCGATGATTGTTCCAGATGAAAAACGAGGATCGTATGCATATTCCAAAGCGAGAGCATCTCAACGATTGATGGAAATGATGCAAAGGCAAGAAATACAAGGAGCAATCATCTTTCCAACCGCTGTCATTGGGCCTCATGATTATAAGCCCTCTCGAGCCGGCAAAGAGATGATTCATGTCTCGAAGCATCGAATCCTTTTTTCGATTCGTGGCGGCTATAATTTTATCGATGTTCGGGATGTTGCCAAATGTACGTGGGAAATTGTAAAAAATCAAATGGAAGGCTATTTTCTGCTTGGCAACCAAGAAGTGACCATACGTGCTCTGTATCGTGAAATCATGGATGTAAAACAGCATCGTTCTTTGGTGATTGGAATTCCTCGTTGGATCGCGCGTTTCTTCATCCGGTTTGTCCCAGGTTATACTTCTGTCATGATTGATGCCGTCACAGATAACTACCATTATGACTTGAGTTCCATGCAATCTCTCCAAGTGGAGATGACCCCATTTCGACAAACGATTGTCGATACCTTATCTTGGTTTGAGAAACAAGAAAAAAAGTCCCAATCCTAAGATTGAGACGAAAGAGCTTGATATTGTTTTTCAATGCGTTGAATGATGGATTGAAACTCCTCTTCCTCTTCCATATCGTTGATGGGTAACCACACGATTTTCTCTTCAGGAACCTTGTATGTTTTGAAAATACGACGAAGCACGTCATAATAGTTCGCGTAATGGAATGTCAAATAATCGTGTTGATCTTGCTCAATATCTCTTCCACGACGGCGAACATTCTCAAAAAGTTGTGGTGTTTCACGCATGATGACAATATGGAGATCCACATCTGGTAACCGTTTGAGGTGTGAATCCGCGACAGCATAGGTTAATGCAACTTCCATGGCAGACATGATTCCTTCAAGACGAAGCAATTCCGTGAAGACGAGATTCGAAAACAACGTCGAATCACAAACGAGATTTTGACTATCTTTAGTACGCCACATTAACAAGAATAATGAAGAATAAAATGCGTTTTGAGACAACAATGCGAAAGTCTCTTTGTCCTGATAAAAAAGAGGTAAATACTCATTCTTCTCTACCGGCTCTACCACGAGTTCCGCTTGGTAGTAAGAAGCTAATTTCATAGACAACGTGGACTTTCCACTGCCTATGGGACCAATGATGCCAATTCTCATAAAGGTTCCTCCGCGCATGAATTTGTACTTATTATATACAAAAGTATAACTTTTGTAAAGGGTTCGTCATGAACCCTTTTTATTTGGATTCGACGATGTTGATTAAGGCAATTAGGATTTGTTCAAATTGATTTTGAAAGGATTCCAGATCTTCCGAACCTATCACTGGGACGTGGATAAATACCACAGGTTTGTTTTTTTGTACGCTATGAAGAACACGATAATAGACATCATTGCACAAAAATGCTCCAGCAAAGACTGAAATGTCAAAAGCAACATCGGATAGGCTGTTTTTCCACTTAGTGAGATCGACTTGGGTTTCATATGCGGGAGGCGCATTATCTATTAATACGGTATTCCGCAAAAAAACCCCTTGATTATCAGGAAGGGTAGCGTCGGCGATATTGAGTGCAAAACGTTCCGCGGAAAAACCATGTCTTAGCCCAGCTTCTCCTGTCAAAACAATCAAATCATACCGACTCAAGTCGATGGAATTCAGACTGGATTCAATGTCGTATTGAACAGGGAATATCACACGTTCAACGTGATGGCCTTTCCATAGCGATGCAATTCGTCCACATGCTTGGGTTGATGCATTCACTTGACGTGTTCCAAAAGGTTCAAAACTTGTTAATAGGATGTTCACTCAATCACCTCCGGCAATGATTCAATCCATTCATATAATTCATTCATTGTTCCATGAGGGTACACTTGAATGTCTTTCCCTTGATGATTATTCAAGCAGTCCGTCAACAAAAAGACGTGCATTCCCAATTCACGGGCTGCCATGTCTTCATCCGCATCATTACCGACCATCGCACATTCTTCCGCTTTCAATCCCATTTTATCAAGGAAACATTGATAATAGTTGAGACTTGGTTTCGAATATTTCGACACTTCATAGGTACTAATCCACTCAAAATCAGATACTTGAAGTCCGGCCCAACCAATTCGTTTGTGGGTAGCTATCTTGGGAAAGAGTGGATTGGTCGCAAGTGCTTTTCGAATTCGCTTATGATCAAGGATTTTCATGATTTGACTTGGAACTTCAGATGGGCTTGTCGATTCACTCACTTGATCAAAACCAGTTTCATAGAAATCGACAAACTGATCATAGAACCAATTCGAGTCTCCTTGAATTCGTTGGAAAAAGACAGGCCAAAATGCTTGTTCGTTGGTCTTCGATCCATCATTGGACCGCATCTGTTCTGTTCCAGCAATAATCGCTTGGATAATTTGATTGGGATCATAACCATGTTTGGCAAACTTCGCGCCAATCCCGCCGAAGTACAACTTCATAAATTTGGTTTCGTCCAACGGTAGTAGAGTACCATCGAGATCAAATAGAATGGCTTTTATCAAGGCGAATCCTCCCTATACTCATGTCGCTATTATATCAAATTCCTTGGAAAAGCCCTAGAAAAAAATGGCTAACGCCATTTCTTTTCAATCCATATCAACAAATCTTCTTTGGGCATCGGTTTGGCAAAATGATAGCCTTGCGCCATATCACAGTCAAGATCCACCAATGTGCGGACGTTTTCAATCGTCTCGACCCCTTCCGCCAACACTTCATATCCAAGAGCATGGGCCAAATCAATCGTTGATTTCACAATCTGTTTCACAGAGGTAGTATCTTGAATCCCTCCGATGAATAGTTTGTCGATCTTAATGACTTGCAAAGGAAACATCGAAATATAGGCGAGTGATGAATATCCAGTCCCATAGTCATCAAGAGAAATCTTGACACCCGTATGATGGAGCTTGGATAAATATTGCTTGCTGTTCTCGGGGTTGGTCATCAATGCGGTTTCCGTGATTTCTACTTCCATCAATGATGGATCAATCCCATAATGATGAATTTGATCGATCAAACGCTCCGAAAAATGACGTTCAAATAAGTTTTTCGCACTCACATTGATGGAAATGGGGATTCGATATCCATGTTCCTGTAACAATTGAATCATTTGTAATGTATGCTCGACGACAAAATCAGTCAGCGAGTGAATCAGTTGAGTTTCTTCGATCAAAGGAATAAATTCGTCGGGCGGAATGAGGCCTTTTTGTGGATGTTTCCAGCGAATCAACGCTTCCAAACCGCAAGGCTTATTTTCGCGAAGATTCATTTTGGGTTGATACACCAAAAACAACTCATGTTCCTGAATCGCTTGATGAAAATGACCGAGCAATTCAAAATCTTTTCGCCTTTGGAAAACGACTTCGTCATAGAGTTCAAATGGTAAACTGTTCTTCTGAGC
>JAQVKB010000152.1 GCA_028694875.1 Candidatus Izemoplasmatales bacterium | reverse complement strand
CGCATTCTTTTCCTTGAATGGGGATGTCATAAGTTTCTAATAATTGGATGACACCTTTGGGGGTGCATGGAACCAAGCCGGATTGTCCGTTGGCCAACGTGGCGACGGAAGTGGGTGTGAATCCATCCACATCCTTCTTTGGAGAAATCAATTGGATGAGTTCTTCCGAATCCAAATGAGCAGGAATTGGGAGTTGTAATAAAATACCATGAACCGAGACATCGTCATTCAACTCTTGAACGATGCGACGAAGCGACGCTTGGTCGATGGTTTCTGGAAGACGCAACACCGTACTTTGAATTCCAGCTTTCAAACAAGCTTTTTCTTTCCCGCGAACATACGATTCGCTGGCAGGGTTGTTTCCAACCAAAATCACACACAAATGAGGAGTGATTCCGTATTGGTGGACCCGCTTTTCGGTTTCAATGCGAATCGTTTCGCGAAGCGCCTCCGCGGTCTTTTTTCCATCGATGATAGCCAATGATTATCACTCCATTTCGTATAGATATTGATCCACGATTTCTCCGTAATAAACGGTGTGAATCGCGTTGTTATCGTAATAACGACGCGAGATTCCTTCAGGAATGTCTCCTCTGGAGAGGGTTTGTTGGTAGACGACCTTGCATTCATAGTGAAGGCCACATTCTCCAATAATTGGGACAGGAACCTTTCGACCAGGGATTTTCGTGAGGGAACAACGTTCGAATTTATCAAAATCTCGAAGCGATTTTGTACCACAAATCGCAATCGCTTGTTTTAATGGATTGTTCGTGGGAACACTCACGGTAAAGACTTTGCTCTGTTCGAGTAGCGAATAGGTCGCGCGGTTATCCCGAACCAAGACGACGAAAATGGGTCGGCCCCAAACGATCTGGATGCCACCCCAACCGATGATCATGGTATTGTCAACACCGTCAAAGGAAGAGTTGAGAAACACCCCTGGGCCCATCTTTTCGAGGACAAGACCCGCGTGTGAGAATACGTCGATTTCACGAACCATGAAACATCACCTTCCATCTTCGTCATTATATCATAAATCCTCGCGTGTGCGAAGTCGATTTCTGAAACATCCCCGAAAAGCAATTTCGCAAAAATGCGCCAAACTTGGGAATAATATGTTAAAATAGGTAAAAAACAAATCGAAGGAGGATCCCTCTTGAACATAGGAATCGTCGGTTTGGGATTGATGGGTGGTTCGATTGCCCAGTCCCTCTCTAAAAACCATACTATCTACGCATATGATCTTCAAGAAGATGCTCTTCGCTATGCGGAAGAAACTGGCATCATCACCCAAGGATTTTCGAACCTTTCTGCGTTTTTTCAACATGTGAAAGTGGTGTTTGTTTGTTTGTATCCGCGTGCCATTCCTTCGTTTCTAGAAGAAGCGACTCCTTGGATTCAAAAAGGAACCGTTTTGATTGAGATTAGCGGGGTCAAAACCACCGTACAATCCTCGATTCAAGTCCCTGAAGAAGCCCATTACGATTTTGTCATGACGCACCCGATTGCAGGAAGAGAAAAAATCGGTGTTCGTTATGCCAAAGCCTCGATATTTGAGAAAGCGAATTTTGTGATCGTGCCAACGGAACGAAATCTTCCTTCTTCCCTTTCTTTGGTTGAAACTCTCGCCCAAGAAATGGGCTTCCGTAATATCACGAAACTCACGGCGAAAGCCCATGATGATATCATCGCGTATACATCGCAGTTGACCCATGTGTTGAGTTTGGCTTTGGTCAATTCCGAACCCGATCAAATCGATGTCAAGAAATTCATCGGCGATTCTTACCGTGATTTGACACGCATTTCGATGATCAATGAGATTTTGTGGAGCGAACTGTTTTTAGAAAACAAGCAAGCGTTGCTCGAACGGATCGATGCCTTTGAAACCTATCTTCAACGATATCGCAAAGCGATTGAAGAAAACGACATCGAAGGGTTAAAAGCCTTGATGGTGGATGCTCGACTCAAACGTCTCGCTATTGAGGAAGGCAACCAATGAACGTGGTCATTCGTCCTTCCACGGTTTCGGGTTCTGTCACGATTCCACCGTCCAAAAGTCAGTCTCATCGCGCCATCATCGCGGCTTCTCTCGCTCCTGGAAAAAGCACGATTTCCAACATTGCTTATAGCGATGATGTCATCGCCACGATTGGCGCGATGGAGAAAATTGGTGCCAAGTTCGTCAAACTACCTCACCAACTCCATGTGACAGGGGTTCGTCGTCTCGCCGTCACGGATGATAATTTCATCGATTGTAACGAATCGGGATCGACCTTACGGTTTATCCTCCCTATTTTTTCGTTGGTCAAAGACAAAGTCGTCTTTACGGGAAAAAAGAGTTTGTTCAAACGTCCAATGAATTTGTACGAAAATCTTTGGAAGAAACAAGGTCTTCATTATCAAGCCACAGAAGATACGATTCTCACCCAAGGAACACTCACTCCTGGAAACTATGAAATCCCTGGAAATGTTTCTTCTCAATTTATCTCGGGTTTGTTATTTACACTGCCACTCCTCAAAGCCGATTCCACACTTCAAGTTGTGGGCGATTTTGAATCCCGACAATATGTCGATATGACGATTGAAACGTTGGCACAGTTCCATATCAAAATCCATGTCGACGATCAAACCTTCCGTATCCCCGGAAATCAAACTTATCATCCCACCAACGTCACCGTCGAAGGTGATTTTTCCCAACTCGCGTTCTTTGCGGTAATGGGGATCTTGGGAGGATCGGTCCTGTGCAAAAATGTTCCCTTTCAAACCCATCAACCGGACCGCAAAATGTTGGACTTCATCCGCGATATGGGTGGCGTCTATGAAGTCAAAGAACAAGGCATTTTGTTTCGCAAAAGCAACACTGTGGGGTGTTCCCTTGATGTGAGCCAATGCCCGGATATTGCGCCTGTTCTCAGTGTATTGGCGGCTTGTAGCGAAGGAAAAAGTCAGATTGTCAACGCGGCGCGTTTGAAAATGAAAGAATCGAATCGGCTTGCCACAACGGCGGAAATGATTCAAAAATTAGGTGGTGTCTGTGACATGGGCGAAGATTCCTTGTCGATTCAAGGTGTTCCTTCTTTTCAGGGTGGAACTTTTGAAAGTCACCACGATCATCGTATCGTCATGAGTGTGGCCGCCGCATCGGTTCGCGCCAAAGAGAATATCGTGATTCACGGGGCAGAAGCCGTGAATAAATCCTACCCGAATTTCTTCCAAGATTTGGCTTCTTTGGGAGTCCAAGTTTTGATCAAGGAGGAATAACATGAAAGAACTACAGATTCATTCATCCAGCAAAGATTATCGCGTTCTGATTGAGGACGGGATTCTTGAGCGTGTTGCGACGTATCTCGACCCGAAACGAATTTATGTGATATTAAGCGATGATGGCGTACCTCAAGAATATCTTGACCAAGTCACGAAGGCATTACCCAAACATACCGTGATTCGTTTTCCACAAGGGGAATCCAGCAAAAGTTTGGATACCTATCGTTTTGTGACCGACCAAATGATTGAAGCTCAAATTCCCAAAGATGGTTGTTTGATTGCGTTAGGCGGTGGCGTCACCGGAGATTTGGGTGGTTTTGTGGCCGCGACGTATCAACGCGGCATCGATCTTATTCAAATTCCGACGACGTTGTTATCACAAATTGATTCCAGTGTGGGTGGTAAAGTCGCGATCAATACCGACAAAGCGAAAAATGTGTTAGGTGCTTTTTATCCGGCATCGCTCGTGTTGATTGATCCGAAAACACTCCAAACACTCTCAAAACGACATTTCGCCAATGGAATGGCGGAAATGATTAAATACGGGATGATTGCGGATCGTCACTTCTTTAATCGTCTGAAGAATGAAGATATTACTAAAGATTTGGCTTCCTTTA
>JAQVKB010000151.1 GCA_028694875.1 Candidatus Izemoplasmatales bacterium | reverse complement strand
AAACAAAGTTATTCTCTCTGCCGTCGTTCTCGCCTTCGCGCTTATCGCGACCATCGGTTCGACCTACGCCTGGTTCACCGTCTCCAACACTGTCAACGTGGAAGCGATGACCCTCAATGTTCAGTCCAGCGACTCGATCCTCATCCGTGTTGATAATCCCGCAGTCGTTGAAGACAACCTCACCGACCTCAGCACTTACAAGACAACCTTGACCAATGCTGATATTACTTCGATTTACAACTTCGTTAACTGGAAGTTACAACCTGTTACCGCGATTCAAGATGGATACACTACGGTTGATCCTTCGGTACTAAACACGATGGCTGTTGGTGATACTAACTATACCCGTGATTTGGTTGCTACTGTCGACGGAACCGACAAAAACCAAACTACTGGAAAATACATCGAACTCACTTTCTGGCTCTATTCAACATCAGCTACGGCTCAAGATATTATCCTTCAAGACCTTTCTGTATCGAGTAACGTTGCAAACAGCTCCACTCAAGCCGCTGTCGTCAACGCTGTCCGATTCGGTGTATGGGCCTCTGGTCAAACTCCATTGATTTATGGTCTTGACAATGATTATGATTTTGCCTTTACTAATGGACTTCCTGGCTATTGGGATACTGCTGTTGTGGATGCTGTTCCTGGAACAGATGAATTCAACGCGCTTACCGAACTTGATGGTGGACATCCATTCCTTGATGCAAACAACGTCTTCTATGCTAGCAATGCAACAACTTGGGCTGCTTCCATCACTGCAGGAGCTGCTGATGCTTCCAAATTAAACGCGGACGTTATCTACACGCTTCCTTCCGAAACGCCTACACTCTTCACTGTACGTATTTACGTTGAAGGATGGGATGAGCAAACCACCAATGACATCATCGCCGCTGCTTTCAGCATTAGCTTCAAGTTCGCGCTTCAAGATGCCTAGGATTTACTGAATCACTTAACGTAATCTAAAAGTAACCTAATAAAGCCAGCATAACTTAGGGTTCGCCCTAAGTTATGTTCGCTTAAAGGGTTGCCTTTTCCAAGGTCACAATCCATATTGTGGGTTTGGAAAAGACAATTCTCATAGAAAATCCAGAATTCGTGCCGATTTTTATCATTTTTTTCAAAAAATACTAATGAAATATCATCCCTAATACGATATAATTAAAGTTGGCATATATTGATAAGTTCATATAAGGCAGTGTAATTCATGGAAAAAGTGGTAAAAAAAGGGTCAACGTTAAAAAATGTACTGAATGTCTTATTCTGGGTCTTCTTGGTTGTCGTTGTCCTTTATTCTGTTTTGGCTTTATTCTCTAGTCAAGATGAAAATAGAATGTCGGTACTGGGCGTTTCTGCGCTTACTGTCCAATCAGATTCGATGGATCCGACTTTTAGTAAGGGCGATTTAATTTTTATCAACACTGATGTAACTGTGGCGGATCTTGAAGTTGGCGATGTCATCACCTATTTGATGCTTGTGACAACGACAGACGGCACTGTACAGGTTTACAACTCGCATACCATTGTTGGCATCGATGTCGTAGACGGAGTATATTGGTTTACTACCAAGGGTGACAATAACCCAACGCAGGATGCGCAAAGAGTCTTCCAAAACGATATCGTAGGGGTTTGGACTGGATCCGTTTGGCGTGGGGTTGGCACAGGATTGGATAATTTGATCACTTTCTTGAAATCGCCTACGGGATTCTTCCTATTCATCGTCCTTCCAGTTTTCGCATTTCTCGTGTATCAAGTCGTGAAATTCATCGGTTTGATGTCGGAATACAAAACGCAAAAAACACTTGGCGATCGCGTCAAGCTTGATGAAGAAGCACTCGCCATCGCAAGAGCTCAAATCGAAGCTGAAGTTCGCGCGAAAATCGCGAAAGAGTCGGAAGAAAAGAACAAAACCAAATAACTTTGTCAATCGAACTGAATCTTTGCCCCAAACAAGAAGAAGGGGGATTTGACACATGAACCAATTTTCACGCTATTTCGTTGAATTATGGCGATACATCTGGGATGACTTCATCTATTTTTTCTCTGAAGTCTTCTGGAAAGGTATTGTCGTCAAGTTTTTCGAAAACATCAAGTCCTATTGGAGCTTGCTGCTCGTGGAATCATCGGATTTCAGTGTTATTTCCTGGGCCATGGTTGCCTTAACCAGCCTCATCTTCTTGTTTTTTATTTTGCTCTTAATTGCACAAGTGGTAATCTGGTGGAACAAGTTCGCCAGTTTCCGCCGCATTGAGATTGAAAAAAATGAACTGATTGAAGAAATCGCGAAACTCAACGACAAAGTCGTCGAACTCGCGAACGAAAAGAACCAAATTCTTGCCTTGAAGGTTTCCCAACTTGGCATCAACGCCACCACGGGTGCCCCTTCCGATCAAATTGTTACGGGTCCTCTTGCATACGGCAGTTCCAAAATGCAACCCGCCTATTCCGCGGGATACGGTCAAGTGAGCCCAGTCGGCTACGCCACTCCTGGCGGATATCCTCAAATGAGTGGAACTGGTACCCCAGAAGAACCCAAAGCTGAAGTAAGAACACCTCAAGCGGCCACGGGACCTTCTCGATTTGTCAAATTGATTCAAGTCGACAAAGAGTACGCAGGCAAAGATACCCATATTTATATGGAAGAAGATGACTACATTTCGCTTCCAGAACTCGTCACCAACTTTGTGAATTTTGCGGCATCCCAATTGAAACTTTATTATCAACCACGAATGATCCAAAACTTCTTTGCCGGTATGGCCGCTTCCAAGGTTTTAATCCTTGAAGGTATTTCTGGTACTGGTAAAACGTCTCTTCCTTATGCGATGGCGAAATTCTTTAACAATTCTGCGGCGATGATTTCTGTCCAACCTTCATGGCGTGATCGCGCTGAAATCATTGGTTATTTGAATGAATTTACCAAGCGCTTCAACGAAACCGACTTCTTAAAAGCCTTATATGAATCCACCTACCGCAAAGATGTCAATTTCATCGTACTCGATGAAATGAACCTTGCGCGTATCGAATATTACTTCGCCGAGTTCCTTTCCATCATGGAAATGCCCGATCCTTCCGAATGGAAGATTGACTTAGTTCCTGATGCCAAACCAAGCGATCCTCTCAAACTCGTGAACGGGAAAATCACCGTTCCACTCAATGTATGGTTTGTCGGTACCGCCAACAAAGATGACTCGACCTACACGATTACCGATAAAGTGTATGACCGTGCGATTGCGCTTGAATTTGAAGCCAAAGGAGAGTATTTTCAAGCTCCCGAGACATTGCCAGTACATATGACTTATTCGTACTTGCAAGAACTCTTCGATGAAGCCTTCTACAAGTATCCTGTTTCTCAAGAACTCTTAAATAAATTCGCCATTCTCGACAAATACGTCCAAGCGAACTTCAAGATTGCTTTTGGTAACCGTATTATGTCCCAAGTTCATAAGTTTGTCCCAGTCTACGTCGCGACCGGTGGCGCAGAAGAAGATGGACTCGATTACATCTTCGCCAATAAGATTCTCCGTAAATTTGAAAGTCTGAACCTCGCTTTCCTCCATGAGGAACTCGAACAATTGATTGAACAAATTCAAAAAATCTTCGGCAAGAACGGCTTTGAAGAGTCCGTCCGATTCATCCGCGCCCTCATGAAAATGATGTAGGGGGATCCCGATGAAAGAGAACGAGACCAAACGTTATTTTAAGAAAATCAACACGACTTTTGTCGGTGTGAACAAGCAGGACGAGTTTGCCCAAATGTTCACGAACCTACTCAAGAGTGGCGACACCACGCTGTATCAAAAAGAGCGTCGTGAACGTCGAATCTTCGATGGCTCTTGGATGACCGCAGTAGAAGAAGCTATTCCTGTCATTGAAAAATTGACGAGGA
>JAQVKB010000150.1 GCA_028694875.1 Candidatus Izemoplasmatales bacterium | reverse complement strand
TGAGAATTTCATCGCGGGTCACGATATGATGGTGATTTTGCATGAGTAGTTTCAACAGTTGAAACTCTTTTTGCGTTAGTGTCATCTTCTTGTCTTGATACGTGCAAACATATTCTTTTGGATTCAGGACAAGCCCTTTGATCGATAGCGTTTCTTCGCTCGTCGCCGAAGCGGATCTTCGAAGAAGCGCTTTGACACGACTCACCAGTTCCAAAACACCAAAGGGTTTGGCAAGGTAATCATCCGCCCCTAAGTCCAAACCGACCACTTTGTCAATTTCACTGCCTTTGGCCGATAAAAACAACACCGGGATACGATTCCATCTCGGATTGGCTTTCATTCGTTTCAGAATCGCGTGTCCATCCATATCCGGAAGCATGATATCGAGAAGAACCAGCGCAGGAATTTGTTCTTCCAATTTGCGGAAAAACGATTTCGCTTCGCCAAACATCTCGACATCGAGATTCGAGTTTTGGAGCGCAATTCGGATGACATGTTGAATATTGGTGTCGTCTTCGACGGAATAAATGAGGGCCATAGCGACCTCCTCTTAAGGTGTGGGAAATTTCTGATGTTCTCCGGTAATCGAAAAAATCACCCATTCACCCAAATTCACGGCGTGATCGCCGATTCGTTCTAAGTATTTTGCGACCATCATCAGATAGATTGCAAAATCGGCGTCAATGTTGTTTTCTCGAATCGCAGAAGCGACTCGTTTCTTGATTTCTTCGAAGTCCTCATCGACTTCATCGTCATCCTTGATGACTTCATACGCCAAATTCATGTCATTGTTCACAAACGACTGAAGGGCTTTGTTGATCATCTTTGAACAAGCTTCGGTCATCTTCTGCATTTTCGGCATTTCATGTTTTCCATGGGTTTTTTCCATGAAAATCGTCATCTTCGAGATGTCTGCCGCATGATCGCCAATCCGTTCCAAATCGGTAATCATTTTCAACACCGCGGTAATCAACCGAAGATCCTTCGCGACCGGTTGCTCGCGAAGAATAATCCGCATGCATTCTTTTTCGATCGCGTATTCTTGTTCATTGACCATGCGGTCCGCCAAGATGTTTTCTTCGGCGAGTTTGGTGTCCATGGTTAAGAACGATCGAAATCCATCTTGAATATGATTGACGACCAAATCACCCATTCGAATCAGGGATAATTTTAAGAGTTCCAACTCTTTGTCGAAATTCGTACGGTAGGTCATAAAGATCCTTCTTTCTCTAGTTTCATTATATGCTTATTTGCTTGAAATCTCAACGAAATCACCCGAAACGACCCGTAATATAGTCTTCGGTTCGTTGATCTCTTGGTTGAGAGAAAATCAAATCCGTTTTGTCAAATTCGACCAGTTCCCCCATCAAGAAGAAGGCAGTGTTGTCGGAGATGCGCGCGGCTTGTTGCATATTGTGGGTCACGATCACGATCGTATAGTCTTTTTTCAAATCCTGAATCAAGTCTTCAATCTTCGCGGTCGCAATCGGATCGAGGGCGGAGGTGGGTTCATCCATTAAAATCACATCCGGATTCATCGCAATCGCACGGGCGATGCAAAGCCGTTGTTGTTGTCCTCCGGATAAGGCATTCCCACTTTCTTTCAGTCGATCTTTGACTTCATCATAAAGCGCCGCGTTTTCGAGCGCTTTTTTGACGATGTCCGCCAGCACTTTTTTATCCTTGATGCCTTGGCATCGTGGGCCGTAAGCCACGTTATCAAAAATCGACATGGGGAATGGATTCGGTTTTTGGAACACCATGCCGACTTTGGTCCGCAATTCAATGACATCATAGGTTTTGGCATAGACATCTTCTTCTTCATAGCGAACTTGTCCATCGATATGACATCCATCAATCAAGTCATTCATCCGATTGAGACTCCGAAGCAATGTGGATTTTCCACAACCAGAAGGACCAATCAATGCCGTCACTTGGTTTCGTGGAATCTCCATCGAAATATCAAACAAGGCTTGTTTTTCTCCGTAATGAAGGTTCAAATCATTGATTTGAAATACTGCTCTTGCGTTCATAATTCCTCCTACGCCCGAGACAAACGTCTCGCGACGAGTTTTACAATCAAATTTAAAACAAAAACTACAATCAAAATGATAATCGAAATCGCACTCGCGAGTTCGAAATTCGGTGTTTCTCCCGCCATGATGGACCAGATATGAACCGCGAGGGATGTCGACCGTTCTGTCAAGATGATATGGTCCTTGATGGCGGTTCCGACAGCGTAGATCAATGCCGCGGACTCACCGATGATTCTTCCGACCGAAAGTAAGACCGCTGATAGAATTCCTGGAATCGCGGCTTTCAGAACCACTCGAAACGTGGTTTGCGTTTTGGTGGCTCCTAAAGCCAGCGATGCCTGTCGGTACTCATCAGGAATCACTTTGAGCGATTCTTCGGTCGACGAGATAATCACAGGAAGCACAATCACCGCGAGTGTTAACGCGCCAGAAAAGAGATTTCCTCCATCTGCGGCGGTGATTGTCGAGGTGAAGGGAATAAACACTGCGGCACCTAGCAATCCGAAAATAATCGAGGGAACACCCGTTAACATTTCCACAAGTCTTCGTAAGGCTTCGGCCAACTTCGAGTTTTTTGGCGCATACTCATGAAGATAAACCGCGGAGAAGACACCGATCGGTAAAGCAATAACCAAGGTGAGTCCAATTAAATAAAGCGTTGTGATGATGGATCCTCGAATGCCTTTTCCTCGCGTGGTTGTAAGCAAATCGAGAATCCCATCCGCCCCATCAAACAACTGAATGGCAGACTGGGCTCCATTGCTCGTCAAGACAATGGTTCGGTTTGAAAAAATGACTTTTCCCAAGGTTTGTCCGGAAGCAATTTGGACGGTTTCCCCTTCGGTGTTTTTATCGGGTAATGAGGTAAGCGGAGAATTCGGGTCGACATACACAATCAAGATATATGGTTTCCCTTCGGCGTCGAGATCATCTTGAAGGCCAATTCCCCATACACTGGAGTAATACACCGAATCATCCAAGCTAGAAGGTCTTTCAAATCCTGCGGAAGGTAGCGTCCCGTCGTAATAACTGTCGTAGGTAGTGGAGTAATAATCCCCCGTTAAGAGTTGCCATGAAAGCAAAGAAGATCCTTTTTGGAAGACGAAAGCAAAGATTGCAATCAAGACAAACAATCCAATCGAGGAGACGATACCTATCCCAATACGAATCATGAAGTCTTTGCGGTGACGTTTCGCGTGGTTCATGAGAATCGCCCCACTTTCTTTTTCAACCAATTGAGACCCAAATTGGTGAGAATAATGAGGATGATCAAAACCATACCCACCGAGAATCGAATGTCATAATCCATTCCCGTGGTTTCTTTGAGCCCTAATAACATCGTGGAAGTGAGGGTTCTGGTCGTGGAAAACAAATCAAACGAAGGTCCACTCCCTGCATTTCCTGCCACCATGGAAACCGCGGTCGCTTCTCCGAGTGCTCGGCCAATTCCCAAAATCACACCCGCGAAAATTCCTGATTTTGCCGAAACGAGCGTAATCTGAAACATTGTTTGCATCTTTGTGGCGCCAAGCGCCAGCGAATTCTTTTCCAAATCAGGATTGACCGCGTTGATGGCGGTCATCGATAACAACGTAATCGTTGGTAATATCATGATGGTCAGAACCAATACCGTGGACAACGTGGAAATTCCACCCGCGGTTTGTCTTCCTAACAATTCCGCAAACCATGTCACACCTTTGGTAATCACCCCAAGGCCAAATACCCCAAACACAATCGAAGGAACACTGGCCAAAAGTTCAATCACGGTTTGAAAAAACTTTGAAATCGGTTTGGGCGTCATCCGGGTGATGAAAAGTGCGGTGGATACGGAAATAGGACCCGCAAGAAACGCGCCCAAA
>JAQVKB010000004.1 GCA_028694875.1 Candidatus Izemoplasmatales bacterium | reverse complement strand
GAATTAATGGCATCCTCAATCACCAGTCTGCCTGTGCCGCTCGCGGCTTGAGACTCGGAAAGAGGGGTTTGATACAAACTACGATACAAGAACTCATTGTACGTGTAATAGTATTTCAAATTGTTTTTCGCGGGGCTGACGACGAGCGACGCATGCGCCGCGCCATCCTCCACAATCGCGAGAAAACCGTGTTGATTGATGCCTTGAACCATTCCCGAAACCGGGAAGGACAGAATCGCTTGATTCGAAATCGCGGTTTGGACAGCGTCATCTTGTCCGAAATAACGGAACTCATAGATGTCCGTTTGCACATCAATCGCTTGATAACGAATCAAGGCACCCGAACCATCAGGGACAAAGATATATCCTGGAATCGAGTCGCCAAACACCGCACCAAGGAAGGGATACGTTTTGATGCTTCTGAGCTTATAGGTCTCTCCATCTTGAATCGAATCGTTCGGGATTTCAACGACCAACGCATTGTCCGAAAGATAGACCAACAAATCGAGCGATATTCCTGAATCGCCAAAATAGAGATGGGCCAAGAATCCATTGTCCACGAGTTCGTAGGTCGAACTCGACGACGCTGATTTCAGAAAACTTTCTTCGATCGAGGTGTAAACCCCCGTCGTATCATTATAAGAATAATATTTGATCGTCACCGCCGAGTTCACAATGCCTTCCCAGGTGGTATTGAAATACTCGAGGTCTTGATCTTTCGTGGAAATCGAAGATCCGTAGATGAACCCATCGGCTTTGTTGAGAATCCGAATCGCATAGGAACCTTCTTCCATGTATAACGAATAATACGCGTTATCCCCAACCAATATATACGATACGGGGACATTCAAGAAATTATCCACGACAGACAAATCGTCCGCTTGGGTGAATTGATTGCTGGAAAGGTAGGTATCATCGAGGGATGACGATACCGGAAGTTCATCCGCACCCGCGACAAACACCCAATCCGAGGCATACACCACGAAACTGGCCAATCCCATCACCATGATCAAAACCAATGCACGACGAAACCAATGTTTAAAAGACACGGAAGAACACCTCCTTTACCCAAGAGAATAAGAAATCGACGAGTTGGGATCCGAAGACGTAGACGATAAAGCCAATCAAACAAATGATGAGCATCGTGAAAATCGTCAAAAGCAAGTTCTTCATCGTTTCACGGATTTCATAATTATGGATTTCCTTGATGACGACAAAAATCAAAATGGTGGTATAAGAAATCATGAAGAAATCCAAAATCTGTAACAAAATCATTTCGTTTTGTGTCAGCACGTTGGAGAGCACAATATGGACTGGTAAGAATACCACCAGCGGAGCGAGAGCATAGACCACGCCGACATACACGTCTTTCAACCAACCTTCGCCGTCATACAACGTCGAAATCAAATAATTGGAGAAGACGAACAAGAACACTACGCCAAAGAATTTTGCCATTTCAAGGCCAATGCGAATGCCAGAATACGCGCCTTGGAAGACGAATCCTTCAAATCGAAGTAATGCCAAGTACTCCAGGAACAAGACCAGTAAGATCGTGCTTGCCCAAATCCAATTCGAGCGATGCTCGCGTTTGATTTGGTAGGAAGCGTCAATCGGATGCTTCATCATGTAATTCAATAAAGTCACTTTTTGGACATTCGGATGGCGTCGAATCTGTTCGACTTTCCCATGGATTGGCGCAAAGGCTTTCGAACGTTTGTCCACGATTTTGAGCGCGATCACGAAGACATACACGATCGCAATCGCCGTGAAAATCGCCGACAGATTGTCTTTGAGCCAAATGTCGCGAATCTTCCAATACGTTTCGGAATAACCCGCAAGGTCAGAAGCCTTGCGATATTCTTCCAGCGCATCTTGGTAACGACCATCTTGATAATAGGCTTTTCCTAACGCGCTATGCGCCAACGCAAAATTATCATTTTGGGTCAAGATTTCTTCAAAGAGTTGTGTCGATAAGGCATAACTACCTTGGTTGTACATATCAATCGCTTCATGCACCAAATTGGTGAAAGAGGAAGGACGATACGTCATGATTTCACTACGGCCCATATCCAACACAAAGATGTTCTTCTCCTCATCGATTTGAATCGACGAGGGATTTTGAATCAAGCCGAGGATGTTCGACGTCGAAGAAACGACATCGAACGCAAACAGCAAATTGCCATTCGGATCATATTCGACAATCAAACCATCATCATAAATCGCATAGAGGTATCCCTCCGCGCTGACCGAGAGGTCGACAACGGATTGTTCGACATTGTAATTGATCGTCGATAAAATGTTATTGCCATTGACATCGAGTTTTTTCAACGCTTCCACGGCATTGGGCGTCGATGTGTAGACCAATGATTTTTCATTGATGGCGATATTGGTCGGGGAAGGTGGCGTGGTGAGCGCATATTCCCCGGGATTCACGAACCATTCCGCAATTTTTTGAATCAAGGACTTGTTCGAGAGATTGACGCCGAAATAGCCCATGAAACTGCCGTCATAGTTGAGTTGAATGACACCAGAAGTCGATCCATCGCCAATGACATAAATGTTTTCCCCAGCACCAACCACCACTTTGGTGGGGGTATAGGGGCTGTTCGTTCCAAACAAGGGTTCCGTAGGACGATCATAGGTACGAATCAGATTCCCATCTAGGTCAAACTTGTATACAAGCTTGTTTCCTTGGTCGGCGACATACAAGTAATCTTCCGCAGAAACGAACACGCCCGTTGGCGCATTCAAGAGGTCTGCGCCAATGACACCCGTCAAATTGCCCGCATAGTCAAATGTCACGACCCTGGAAGCACCGGTATCCGCGACATACACAACCCCATCTTTGACATACAAATCTTCGGGATTGGTGAGCGCATCGTTGCGATTTAAAACCCCAATCGGAATGTAGGCGGTTTGGGTGTAGGTCAAAAAGCCTTCGTAGTCCACCGTATACGTATCATAGGGATACTCATTCTCATAGGTGGAGGATGCCGCACTCACGAGCGTGAAGAAGGGGATGGTCGCGAGGAGGCAAAGAATGAAGGAAAGGATTTTTTTCATCTTACTTGATCCCCGAGTGCGCCATCGTATCCATCACTTTGCTTTGCATCACGATGAAGATGATGAGATTCGGGACAAACATGATGAGCGAAGCGGCGGCTGCCATCCCCTGGCCAGCAACACCGTTCGTGTTGGCGGTAAGTGTATTCATATAAAACGCGAACGTTTTCAGAGAATCGTTGTTAATGTACGTCGTCGACGTATCGGCGCTATTCCACACGGTTTGGAACGACAAAATCACAATCGTCGCAATCGCAGGGCGAATGAGTGGCACCACGATTTTCGTGTAAATTTGGAGTTCATTCGCGCCATCGACTCTTGCGGCGTCGAGCAATTCATTCGGAATTTGATCGATGAATTGTTTGACGAGGAACAAACCGACTGGAATCGCGAGATAAGGTAATACATGGATGAAGAAATTGTCGATGAGTCCGAGTTTTTCAATGACCAAGTAACGTGGAATCATCACGGCGACGCCGACAAACATCAACGCGAGCGTATTGATTTCATTCATCACGCGTTTGCCTGTGAAAGAAAGTTTCGAGAGCGCATATCCTGCCAAAGTCGAAATCACGACGGAGAAGAATAATACCAAGACCGTCACGACAATCGAGTTGAAGAGATAGCGACTCATCGGAATACCCGAAGACCCCGTAACCGCGAACAAACGGGCAAAGTTTCCGAGCGTCGGATTTTGAACCAAGAATCGCGGTGGATAATAAAACAGTTCTTCTAACGGTTTAAAAGCATGGTTGAAAATATAAAGCAAAGGTAGGAGCATGAACGCCGCAATCGGCGCTAAGATCAAGAGGAAACGGATTTGCGAGGGATGGAATCGCTTCGGATTGATTTTTGTTCCTTGGAACTTTTGTCGTCTTCTTCTGGGCTTCATTCGTCTTTGCTCCCGAACAGCTTAAAGGAGAGTCGACTGAACCAGTAGACAACCAAAAGCAAGATGACCGACAACGCGGCGGCATATCCCATCTCGTATTTGTTAAATCCGTAATATTCAATATGATTGACAATCAATTGACCCGCATATTGCGGTGTTGGGTTCGACCCGGATAAGGCGACACCAATCCCCGCGGAGGAGAACGTTCCAACGATGGCCATGACGGCACCAAAAAGCATCTGCGGTTTGATCGCGGGAACGGTGATGTAAATCATTTCTTGGAACTTGTTCTTGATGCCATCGATATAACCGGCTTCATACAGTTCTTGATTGACATTCAAAATACCGGCGAGCATCGCGAGGAACCCAACGCCCATCGAAGACCATAATGTCACGATAATCATGATCGTCAACAAGAAACTTTGCGATTGCAAGAACACAATCGGCTCGACAATCAAACCGAGTTGCAATAACAAACTATTCAAATAACCGCTGCTATCGCCAGCAAAGATCACGCGCCATAAAACAGCCATCGTGACACCACTGGTGAGCGAAGGCGAATAAATGATGAGCGCGAGAACCGTCCGAAGCTTCGGTGCGAGTTGTGCCAGCATCCATGCGAGCAAGAACGATAAGATATATCCTCCTGGTCCGACAATGATGGCGTATTTCAAGGTATTTGGAATGACATATTGCATGAAAACATCATCGTTTGTCAGGATGTTCACATAGTTGTCAAATCCAATCCAAATCGGTGCGCGCACGGTATCAAAATACGTGAAAGAGAGTCCGATGGCCGCGAGCACGGGAATGACGATAAAAATCGAAAACATCAAGAAGTATGGCGCGACAAACGCGTAAGCAATCGTTTGGTGCTCTTTCAACGCGCCTTTCTTTTTGGCAATGGTGGATGATGTCATGATGATCCACCCGCCTTCCATACCTCAATTTGCGATGGATTCGCGAGAACATATTCTTTCAAGATATTGCCGGACTTGTCCATATAGGAAAACTCCGCCATTTTCTTGGCAATTTCTTTGTTCATTCGGATGATGCCATCATTCAACAATACTCGAAGGTTTTCTCGGTCGAGGACAACGGCATTCCAAAGATTGGAGATTTCCAACTCGACTTGATACGATCCTGGAACTTTCGGGATTTCTCGAAGCGAAGACCACTGTTCCAATATGATGGCCAAATCGTCATCATTGATATTGAGCGAGGCAAACGCACTTTGGTTTGCGCTATTCCACAAGAACTCTTTTCCCATGGTCGATAATAACAACCCCGAGAAACGCGTCTGTGTCTCGGTGGAAGCCCACCAACGTAGAAACGCCCAAGATTCTTCTGGTTTGTCGGTATTCTTAAAAATCATGTTTGCGGTTTGCGCACCCGGTGCACTGCGATCGATCGTATTGTCTTCTTGCATCACACCAGGAAGAAGCGCAATCTTCCAAAGTCCTTGAATATCGGTCGCTGCATTGAGAAGCGTGATGTACATGCCGAAATCGCCGACGCCAATCGGGGTAAGTCCCAAACGGAATTCATTGTAGAAGGACGTGACCGTCGTTTCCATCGAATAAATCGTATAGAGTTCGGTCATGGTTTCCAAGGCAGAGACGCTGGCTTCATTGGACAAATCGACGGTAAAGCCATCACTCGAGTAGACATCGCTACCGTATTGGAATAAAAACGGCAACGTCGAATCAAACGATTTGATGGAGGTTGCGGAAGACAGCGGTAAATAGAAATTCATGCCATAACGACGCAAGACTGGAATCATTTGTGCCACATCATCCCACGTGGTTGGAACCTCAATCCCCAACGAAGACATGATATCGCTACGATAGAACAAGACATAGAAGTTTTCCGTATCAGGAAGACCATATAAGCCATTGTCATACATCAGCGGAATCAAGGTTTGATCCGCAAACAAATTGAGCGTTTCGGCGAACAAGGGATCGCTTTGGAACGTCGACAGATCCAAAATCGCGCCACGAATCGCCAAATCATAAGGCAACCACGAGGACACGCCAAGGGCAACGTCTGGATTGGTTCCCGCGGAATTCGCGAGAATCAATTTCCCTTCCGCGGCCATGACGGAGACTTTGACTTTGATGCCCGTCGCCGCGGTGAAATCTTCATCCGCCATCTTTTGGATCAAATCCACGTATTGTTTGGAACGATTGACCCACACATCGAGTTCATCGGGGTCGGCTTGATCCACATAGCTTTGGTTAAAGAACGAAAGGAAGAAACGACGGATATTCACCCACATCCGGGTGAAAAATCCTGCATTCGCTTTTTCAATATCAACATCGGTATGAACATAGAACTTATCGATATCCAAGGCTGAGAATAACAAAATTCGAACGGCATTTCCTAGTGTTGACGCAATCGAAGACGAAGACGACGAAATCAAGGAAATGTTCTTTGGAATTTCATTCGGGTTCTCCGCCAACAAGGTCAAATTGCGAATCGCTAAGTTCACAAACGATTGCGTCTCCGACAATTTGCCATTGGGGCTCATCGCGGTTAAATCATCATAGACCGCTTGCAACGCATTGGCGGCCGCATACAAATCCGATGAAATCGTGGGAATATAATCTTCAATCAACCAATCTCGGTTTTCATCGAGTTGATTGCCAGTCAATTTCTTGATTTCAAGATTCAAATCATTGACATAAGTCAAGACATCTTCGATCGTGTAGTAGGCTTCACGATACGGATCCAAACAAACCGAAAGCGAAATCGTGTTGACGCCTTCCTGAAGGTGGATCAACCAAGGCGTATCGCCGCCCAATGTCACATTTTGCCATTTCGTATCATAACCAAAGGGAATCGTGAGCGCTTCTTCAAATGGAACTTCTCCATTGATCGAAAGCGTTCGATAAACCGCGCTATTCGTGACGGTCGTTTGTTTGACTTTGAACGTGAGGTAATAATCGCCTTCGGCAGGTACCGTCACGTCATAGGATACTTTTTGACGCTCTGTCGACATCGAAGCACCATTCAAGATGTTCAACTTTTGTTCTGAGATCGAGAAAGGCGTGACAAGTGGGGTTTGCGACACACCCGCTTGGATGCCCGAATCATATTTCGCGGAAGGAATTTCCGCTTCCGTCGTGATTAGTACTTCTCCAGAAGATAGCGTGGCACCGGAAGCGTATTCTTCATAACTGAGGTAATCTTGTTGACCAGAGACAGTAACATTACCTAGCAACATCTCGCCTTTGTTGGCGATCAGTCGAATGTCATTGTCTCCCGCATGCAAGTAAAACACCAGAGGACTCGCAAACAATCCCATCGGATCATAGAAAGACTGTGTCACCCAATTGGTCGACATCGACTGTTCTCCGAAAAAGTCGTTGCCGTATCGGTCGGTTGAGAAGCCACCGATTTGGATCCATTCTTTGTATAGGATAATTTGCGAAGCCTCTGAGAAAGGCAAGGCTCCGTTGATTTCAATTTGCAATTCCAAATCCAAGTAATCTGAGGTCGTAGGAAAGAAATCCACCGCAAATTCATAAAGGCCTTCGGAAGGCACATGAACGACAAACATCGCGTCTTCGGCACTTGTTAGTGCGAATACCGCTTGTCCATAACCATTGGAAAGCGAAGAATCTTGCAACGTGGAAACGGTAAAAGCCGATGGCGAAATAACGGTCGAGAACGAGGAGGTATTCGCATACCCCTCGTTTTCCCAACCAGCTAAGACACTGCGATAATCGCCTTGCACTTCAAGCGGCGTATCGATGGCAGCACTCGTCACCTGAGCAAAGGCTGAGGTGGAAGTGGCCATCATCGCCGTGAATAGAAGCGCAAGGAGCAAAACTACAGTGATTTTTCGCATCGGCAATAAGCTCCTTACATTGAATTAGTTGTCAAGAACTCCTAGTTTGGTGAACACCGCGGTACGAGCCAAGGTGAGTTCCGCGTTGGCTAGCGTGTTCCATTGAGTTTTCACATCAGCATAATTGACCACACCGTTACGAACTTGGTCGAACATCGATCCTAGAGTCGTCGTGGCATCATAATCGCCATTCCAACGGGCTTTGATGTATCCAGGCACGTATTTGTTCGGTTCGATGATGTAATCGCCATATTCGACAACCTTACGGAATTCCGTGAAGGTTGGATACAACGCGAAGAATCCATCGAGCAAATCCGTATCGGGTTGAAGTGGCGTCATGTTCAGCGCGTTGACGCCTTCGACCGTCGCAGAGAGTTCCAAACGTTTCAAATATCCATCTTTGCCAAAGCTCATCCATTTCGCCAGCATATATGCTTCTTCTGGATGTTGCGTTTGGCTGGAAATGCACATCAAGTCAAGGACAAGCGGAATTTGATGGGCCGCATCGGTGCCAGGGGTACCGATAAAGTCGACATCAAAGTCATAGTTCAACATTTGGCCGATAATCGGGGTGTATTCCCAATACGCCGCGAGTTGGGAGGATCCCCAAGCGTCGGTCGTGCCAAAGGCGGCCATTTGTTCATCCGGAGTCATCGCATCATAGATCAAAGTCTTGTCTTGCATGAGCGAAGTGTAAAGGGTCAAGGTATCTTCGAATTCTTGGCTATCGAGATGGAGGAACTCGCCATCATAGGTATACCAACCAAGATTTTCATTGAGTTGCGCAGGATACCATTCCAACATCCGGTTCACACCGACGATACCGGCGGTTCCGGTGCCATTGGTCACGGTTTGATTCGCGACATCACCGACTTTGGCGAGGAACTCGTCAAACGTGTCATCAAAGGTAGGCGCATCGGCATTGGCGTTTTCAAAGATGGTCTTGTTGATGTAATATCCAAAGTAGTAAACCGCATAAGGTAAGGCCATCAGTTTGCCACCGTAGCTCGCCGCATTACGGATGTCCGCAGAGATATTGAGGAACTCTTCATCCGCATTCGCAATCGCGGTCACGTCGAGTGCCCAGTTGTTCATGATCGTGGTTTCTGTGGAATCGGTGAAATAAACATCCGGTAGGATTCCAAGGGCAGCGCGAGCACCTAAGAATTCATTCCAGTTTTGGTCAATTTCGGAAGTACCAGTCGCATCTGGAACTTTCGGACGTTCGACAACTTCCACGGTAATCCAAGGATATTCTTCCGAGAAAGCTTGTAACATCAAACGCTCGAGATTGGTGGAATCCACGGTTCCTAAATTCCAAGCCGCATAGGTTACCGTGACAGGGTCATGATTTTCCGTGGCTGATGTGTCGGTACCTGTGGTTGTCGTGGTGGTGGTTTCGCCACAAGCGAAGAGCACGAGGCCGAGCAACGCGATCAGCAATACGCTAGTCCATTTCTTCATTTTTTTCTTCTCCTTATTCTTCTATTTGACGAAGACCGAGACCTTGTGGTCTTGATGGTCTTGGAAGTCCGGAATCAAATCGCCTTGGATGAGGGTTCCATCGACAAGAATGGAAGCCTCCTTGGCTTTTTGGAATTCAAAGTGATATGTGGCGTTGCGGAATTTCCGCGTATAAGAAGCTTCGTTCCATGCCTTCGGTAAAGACGGGTTCACGCGCAATCCTTCAAATGACGCGCGTACGCCCAAGATGTCTTGAACGGCCACGCGATGGAGCCACTGTGCACTACCGGTATACCAACTCCATCCGCCGCGACCATACATCGGTGAAATCGGTCCATCGGAGTTTCCACAAGTGACATACGGTTCGGCCAAGTATTTATCGGGATCTTTGGTGCGATTCGGAGGACAAATGCCTTGGTACGCTTGATACGCGAGTTCGGGATATCCTGCTTTTGCAAAGGCAGAGACAGCCCAGGTAGCGGCGTGCGTGTACACACCACCATTTTCACGAAGTCCAGGGGCGTAACGCGTCACGTAACCGATATCGGTTCTTGGTTTCGTGAAGGCGGGGAAATTGAGTAACGTTCCATAATCCTTCAGCAAATATTTTTGAATCGAGGAAATGACAGTAGGGATTTTCTTGGCAGGGATAATTTCAGAAATAATTGCCCAAGAGTTTGGCATCAAGAAGATTTGGCCTTCTTCGTTTTCGATCGAGCCAACCTTGAGGCCATCATCCGTGGTGGCTTGCATGTACCACTGACCGTCCCATCCAAATTCGTCAAAGGTCTTTTTAATCTTTTCGGCGTGTTTAGCCATTTCTTCTGCGAAGGCTGTGTCACCTTTTTGTTTCGCAAATCGATCAAATTGACGCAAGACCATATAAAGGAAGGAAGACATCCAGAAGGATTCGCCCTTCATCTTGTGTCCAACTGCGGAGAGTCCATCGTTCCAGTCATGGCTACCCATGAGTGGAACACCGCGTTCGGAATATCGGGTCAATGACTTTTGAATGGCGCGTTTGCAGTGCTCGTACATCGAAGCGGCTTCCCCATCGACGAAGGGTACCATTTCATCGAGAATGGAATCATCCAAGGTTTCTTCAATATAATAATGAAGGACAAACGGCATCCACAACAAATCATCGGAGCAGTTTCCTCTCGCGCCCCATCCTTGGTAAGTAACGAACCAGTGATAGACATCGCCTTCTTTGAATTGGCGGTCCGCATGCATCAAGAGTTGCTTTTTCGTCAAACTGGGTTTGGATTCCAAGAAAATGAGCGAGTCTTGAAGTTGATCGCGGAATCCGTAACCGCCACTGGTTTGATAGTACGCGGTTTTTCCCCAAATACGGCAACTGATGGCTTGGTATTTCGAGAAGGTATTGGTCATCAAATCAAACGCTTTGTCCGGGGTTTTTGCTTGATCACCGGAAAGCAATTCATCCCAGAAGACTTTCACTTCCTCGAAGACGCGCTTCGCGGCTTCGGGGGAGGTGTATTCTTGGATGAGCGGATCGGGATCCTCGTATTCTTGATCAATGCCATAAATCTCTTTTTTTCCAATCGTCGTCACACCAATCGTAAAGACGATGGTTTTCTCTTCGCCGGGACGAAGCGTAAACTCCGTTTGAAGGGATCCCGTGGGGTCCCCGAAACGACCGACGGAACCCGCGAGTTTGTCTTGATGCATCGCGAGCGGATCGCGTTCCGACTCGTACATACCCAAGAAGGTTTCCTTGTCGCCATTGAAGGATTTAATCGGTTCGCTACAAGCGTGGAATCCGACAAAGTCCCAGTACACATTGTTGTGAAGGCCGTTTTTGTCGCCAAAGCCCCACATGTTTTTGGTGAGTTTGATGGCGCGCAGTTCTGGAACATAGATCGTTTCCATGAAGAGTTTGTGGAACTCACGATGTTCATCCGGATGAATTCCCGCTTCCCATTCGAAGTAACTCGTCAAATCCAAGTGACGGACATGATCCGACGCATTGAGGACTTTGACTTCAATGATTTCGAGTGGTTTGTTTGGAACGACAAACATTGTCACATGGCTCAACACGTTGTCGACTTGATACATGAATTTGGAGTAACCGATACCATGACGAACTTCGAATTTTTGATACGGTTTTTGCACAGGTTGGTAAGAAAGCGACCAGAATTCTTTGGAATCAAGGTCGCGTAAGTAGAGATATTTACCGAAATTGTCTTTGATGATATCTTGATACAGTCTTGTCAATCGATTTTGACCTGAATTGCCTCGCCAAGAACAACCGCCTCCGGTTTGGCTGACCATGAACGAATAATCGCCATTCGAAATGACGTTAATCCATGGTTTTGGGGTTCTTGGATGGGTGATGACATACTCTTTTCCATCTTCGGAAAAGTATCCATATTTATTCGCAAACACGTGTGTTGCCTCCTATTGAAACGTTTCGATAATCAATCCAATTTTATTATAGCACAACAAGTTGTGAGATACAAGCGTTTTCACACTCAAGTTTGGGCTTTTCGAAGGAAGGAAAAAATGCTTCTAGTACGAGTCCCGAATCTTGAGGACGCCCTTCTCGCGTTCCGTTGGCGCATCTTCATCTTTCAGAAGCGAAAGCAAGGCTTCCGCGATTTTTTTACCCCAGCCAAAGTGGTCGATTTTGATCGACGTTAATTTGGTGGTGACATAACTGGAGAGTTCAATGTCATCGAAGCCTGAAATGCCGAAATCGCCAGGAATTTGTTTCCCGTGTTTCTGCAAGACTTCCATGATTCCAAGCGCCATTTCATCGTTGGCGCAGACCAACATTTGCGGTGGATTTTCTTCCTTGAGAATCTCTTCTCCAATCCATTCTCCGCTCTTTTTGGTAAAGTTACCTTGGTATTCACGATACACGTTTTCATGGGCAGCACTCATCGCCTCGGTAAATCCTTGGAATCGGGTGTTGTTATCATAAGTGCCATGAACGCCATGAACATAAGCGATTTTTTGATACCCTTTCGAGAGGACATCTTCAGTGAGTTTGCGCATCGCTTCGCGGTTATCAATCGTCATATTGAAGATATTGGTTTCTTTTAAACGACGGTCCAAAACGATGATCGGACGCAAACTTTTCGAGAGTTGAATCAAGGTCTCATCGGTAATGTGAATGTCCGAAATCACGGCACCATCGGTCGATCGTTCTTTGAGCAAATTGGCGGTGGATGCGCCGGTAGAAACAATCATCGTATATCCGCTTTGTGCCAAGCGAACATGGATTCCATCGAGCAATTCATGATAAACAGGACCGCCAAAATCGGAGATTGCGACGAGCACGGTATAGGTGGCCCGTTTTTTTAAATTCCGTGCGGCGGCGGAAGGAAAATAGCCGATGTCATCCGCGATTTTTTTGATGCGATCCGCCGTGATTGGAGGAATTCGTTTGTCATTGTTCAGCGCATAGGAAACCGTGGAGATCGATACTCCTGCCGCTTTGGCGACGTCTTTGATTGTGGACATCCTTAGTCCCTCCTTTGAAAGTGGAGTTTGGCCATCGCTTTTTGAATCCGTGGATGACGCATATAATATTTCCAAGTCGTGCCATGGAGGTAATTATCAATCATCAGACAAGTGATTCCTTTGTTAATGCCGATATCGTGTTCGCTCACCCATAACGATCCGTCTTCTTGAAGTTGAATGCCGTCGCGGAAACCATAAGGTCCTTTGGCAATTTGATACTGCATTTCTAGTTCTTCCAAAGCTTCCAAGGATTCGTTTGGTGTAAAGACAATCGAACCCAATGGTCCGCTCGGTGGAAAGACCCCATGAACGTGAATATCATCAAAATTGAGGTCGTTGGGATCAATGCATTGATTGCGATACCCTTTGGGCGTCAAACAAGCGGTAACGCCCCAAGCGCTTTGATTCAAGGTCGGAAACTCTTGTTGGTGATCGATGCACCAAAGCCGATTGGCGAGGGAGGCTATCCGAGAGTTTTCAAACCAGTCGATGCCATCATCGGTTTGAATGTGTTTGAAGTCCACCCAAGCATGCGAATACTGATACACAAACAAGGCGTTGGTAGGACTGTAATAATACTGATAGGGTCCATAAGTTCCTAGGTTTCGTTCAAATCCATGATATAACGCTATGGCGGTTTCTTCGGGCATCGAATCGGTCGCGGCCGCAAGGAAATACATCGAGAGTTGTTCGGCGTACATATGCCATTGATAAATCCAAGGATCATCAGAAACTTGGCGGTAATCGCCGCCGACATGGGGGTTATACGCCATCCTCAAAACTTCTTTTTCATGGAAGGTTTTGACAAAGGGACGGAAATCCAACCGTTGGAACAAGACATCAAACATTTGATGAATTTCAGAATCGTCAAAATAGGAATCTGCGACGAGAAGTCCATTCATCAAAATGGCGGTATCGATCGTGGAAAACTCGCTTTTTTTGAAGGGTTTTGCGGTATCCATATCCAAGAAATGGACGTAGAACCCATGGAAATGCTCTGCCTCCAAAAACGTGCGCATCGTCGATTTCACCAATTCCAGTCCTTCTTCTTTGGTGATATAGTGGTTTTCAACCCCAATCACAAACGCGGAAAGACCGAAGCCAACGGAAGCAATCGAGGCCATCGAACGATTCTTGGTATTGTCGCGAATCAAGCCAACGCCAGGAGAGGTGAGATCGCTGTTGCGTTCACGGAGAAAAAAGAGGAAACTATGATATAGTTCTTGCTCGAGCGCGTTCATGCACGTGTTCCTTTCAATGTAATGGTGGTTTCTATCGTATGGTTGGAAGATCCGCCTACATACAAGACGAATTCGCCAGAATCAAGGACAGTCGACCCGTCCGGCATAACATAAGAGAAATCTTTCTCACTCAATTGAAACGCAATCGTCTTCTTTTCTTGACCATGAATCCAAACCTTGGTGTATCGTTTGAGTTCTTGGACAGGACGAGAAATGCGACCCACTTTGTCATACAAATAAAGTTGTACAATCTCTTGTCCATCGCGATCAGAATGGTTTGTCACATCGACGGTAACTTGAAGTATATCCGTAGGAGAGAAGACTTTTTTCGACACTTGGAGATTTTCATAGACAAATTCGCTGTAGGATTTACCGTACCCAAAGGGGTATTGTGGCGTGTTTTTGACATCGAGATATTTCGACACGTATTCATTATGATCATGTTCCCCGAGATAAGGCCTTCCCGTATTCAAATGGTTGTAATAGATTGGTATTTGTCCCACATTTCTTGGGAAACTCATTGGAAGTTTTCCTGAGGGATTGGTTTCACCAAGAAGGATGGAACGGATGGCTTGCGAGGACATGCTGCCAAGGAACCAACACTCGAGCAACGCATTCGAAGTCACGATATCATCCAAGATAAACGGGCGACCATTGAAGAGCAAGGTCACGACTTTGGGATGGATTCGACGAATCCATGAGAACAGTTCTTTTTGTTCTTTGGATAAGGTTGGATTCGATTTCGAATGGGCTTCTCCACTTTCCCATTCCTTCTCACCTAAGGCTAAGACAACGATATCCGCCGCAAGGATTTTTTGAACGTCCGCATGCGAATAGGATTCCACGGAAGGATCGCTTTTGACAAAGATGGTTTGGTCAACTAAGGCTTCTGCCAAATGCTCATGGCAGTTCCAGCAACCATGCCAATGCCAAGGACCAATGATGTTGCGTTCGGTCGCGTAGGGACCGATTAAGGCAATCTTTGTTTCTTTGTTAAACGGTAGAATTCCGTCGTTTTCCAACAATACAGCGCTCTCTTTGGCAACTTCCAATGACGCCGCCAAATGCGCTTCCGATAGGACGATTTTGTCGGCAAGTTCACTGCTCGCTCCACGATAGGGATCTTCAAACAATCCTAAATCTTTCTTCAGTTCAAGAATGCGTAATACCGCTTCATCGAGAAGGTGTTCTTCCACGCGTCCTTCTTCAATGAGTGTTTCCAAATGATTGGCATACGCCGCGGATTGCATTTCAATATCGAGTCCACCTGTGACACCGCGATACGCGACCTCTTTCATGTTCTCCGCGACCCCATGGGCAAGGATTTGCTTGAGCGAATCATAATCCGAAATCGTGACGGCATTGCTTCCCCATCGGCCGCGTAACACTTCGCGAAGAAGGAACGGATTGACTGTACAAGGAACACCATCCACGGTATTGAAAGACGTCATCACGAGTCTCGCTCCGGCTTCCAACGCCCGCAAATAGGAGGGAAGATAGGTGGAGTACAGTGACAACCGCGACATATCTACCGTATTGTAATCACGTCCCGCTTCCGCGGCGCCATAGGCCGCAAAGTGTTTGACGCAACTCGCAATCGTTCCAGGTTTGTCATAGCCTTCACCGATGTATCCCTTGACCATGGCCGCAGACATATCACCGATTAACAGAGGATCTTCACCAAACCCTTCGACGACACGACCCCACCGTGGATCTCTCGACAAATCGGCCATCGGAGAAAACGTCACATGAATTCCTGATGTCGACGCTTCGAGCGCCGAGACTCGTGCACACGCCTGTGCAAGTTTTGGAGAAAAGGAGGAGGCCATCGCAATCGGAACAGGAAAGATTGTTTTGTATCCATGAATGATGTCCGCCATGAACAACATTGGAATTTTGTGTCGGCTCTTTTCAAGATACTTTTGTTGTACTTCGATCATTTCATTGGGGTTTCCGATGCCGAGAACACTCCCTGCAAGAAAGATTTTTTCTTCGTCGAGATTGAGGGCTTCGACAGGACCAGCGACTTCCACTTTCAAATCTTTGACAAAGAAAAACGGGGCAATTTGAAGCATTTGCCCGATCTTTTCTTTGCGTGAAAGTGTCATTAAAAGTTCTTTCATTGACTTCTCCTTTGGCGATAGATCGCCGCGTAATAGGGAGGAAATTTGGATTGCTGATTCAACTTAACTGCTTCCTGATTGGCCAACAAAACTTGATACGTTTGAAAAGCGCCTGCATCCAGTGTGACTTCTTGATTGGAAAACGACGTGATGACAAGAACCTGTTCTTCTTCGTTTTGTCTTATGTACGACGCAATCGAAGGATGATCTTCCCAAACAAGCTTGAAATCACCATCAAGGAATACCTGGTGTTGTTTTCTTAACGCCAACAACTTCTGGAAATAGTGGAAGACGCCGTTGGGGTTGGATTGATCCTTTGTGACATTGATCTCCTGATATCGAGGATGGCACTCCAACCAAGGTTCTCGACTTGAAAAGCCACCGAACTTGGAATCGTCCCACGCCATCGGAATGCGGGCGTTATCGCGTGATTTGGCATGAAGTGAAGCCATGATTTCATCCTCACTCCAACCCTTGTCGCGATATTCTTTCGCCATATTGATCGTCTCAATATCGCGAAAATGGGTGAGGTCCGGAAACTTCGCATTGATCGCTCCAATTTCTTGCCCCTGATATACATATGGAGTTCCTTGCATTCCATAGAGGAATGTCGCCAACATCTTGGCACTGTCAAGACGGTAATCTTCGCTGCCATAACGCGAGACACAACGTGGCTGATCATGATTTTCAAAGAAAAGCGAATTCCAACCCTTATCAAAAAGTCCATGTTGCATCCGTTCATAATAATGCTTGAATTCGACCAAATCGAGTTTTTTCAGCGCCCATTTTCCTTGTCCTGGAATCTCATCCAAGCCTAGATGTCCAAACTGGAAGATCAGCGACAATTTTGGATTGGCCAAATTCGTCACTTCCGCAGCGCGTTCCATCGAGAGTGTCGGCATCTCACCAACCGTGAACACTTTTCTTCCCGCGAAACAAGCTTGATGCATTTC
>JAQVKB010000149.1 GCA_028694875.1 Candidatus Izemoplasmatales bacterium | reverse complement strand
TCAAATGATTTGATTTTTGAAAGACAGGGGAATTGATGGGTTTTTTGGAGACGATGACGCTGCAATTTGCGGTACCACCACGCGTTTCGGGTCCATACGAAGGGAACCATAACCCATTGAGTTCTTCGACGGTAGCGGCATAAGCGAGAAGCTGACCGAATAACATGACTCCTTGGCCACCAAAACCGGCAACCTTCACGTTGACTTGATCATTCATGTGCTTCACCTGAATCCTTAAAGACACCCATTGGGAAGACTGGGGTCATTTTTTCTTCTATCCACTTGAGTGCGTCTGGAGGAGTCATTCCCCAGTTAACAGGGCAACTAGAAAGAACTTCAATCAACGTAAAACCACGTTTTTCTACTTGATAGGTGAATGCTTTTTTGATGGCTTTTTTGGCCTTCATCAATTGTTTTGGATTATAAACACTGACGCGCTCAACATAAGCAGCGCCTTCAATCTGCGAAAAGATTTCACTGATTTTGATGGGATTTCCATGAATCAAATGATTACGACCATCTTGAGACGTGGTCGTCCTTTGACCTTCCAACGTAGTCGGTGCCATTTGCCCACCGGTCATGCCATAAATCGCATTGTTGATGAAAATGACGGTAATGTTTTCACCACGATTGGCCGCATGAATGGTCTCCGCGATGCCAATCGATGCCAAATCTCCATCGCCTTGATAGGTAAAGACGACATTGTTTGGTAAGACGCGTTTGATTCCTGTGGCTTCGGCACAGGCACGTCCATGTGGTGCTTGTTGCATATCACAATTGAAAAACTCGTAACTGAACACACTGCACCCAACCGATGCAACCCCTACCGATTTGCCAAGAACGCCAAGTTCTTCGAGCGACTCTGCCACGAGTTTGTGTACGATGCCATGAGTGCATCCAGGGCAGTACGAAAGTTTCTTGTCAGTGAGTCCTTGTGACTTCCGATATTTGACTTCCATTATTTCACCACCCTTTCTTGAAAATGAAGTATGGCATCGACGATTTCTTCGGGTTCAGGAACGATTCCGCCGACGCGTCCAAAGAAAGCAACATCATGACGTCCACGATCTGAAATCAAGACATCATCCAACATCTGTCCCATGCTCATTTCAGCACAAAGAATTCCTTTGCAGGATTTGGGAATTTGGTCGAATGCCGCACGTGGATACGGCCATAAAGTTATCGGACGAATCATGCCAACATGAATTCCTTGCTCTTCCAACATTTCGATGGCAGAACGAGCGATTCTCGACATGGTACCATAGGCGACGATGACATAGTCAGGCTGTTCCATATTGATCATTTCAAATTTGGTTTCGTTGTTTTTAATTTGTTGATACTTCTTTTGTAGATGCAGATTATGTTGTTCGAGTTCGTCGGGATTCAAATAGTGAGAATTGACAATGTTTCTACCAGGATGGTGATCCGTACCTGTGGTCGCGTAATCCTTTTCCGGGATAAAACGTTTACGAATCGGTTTGTCAAAGTCCACGCTTTCCATCATCTGACCAATCAATCCATCGACCAAAATTAAAACAGGATTGCGATAATAATCGGCGATATCAAAGGATTCCTTGAGCGTATCGATGGTTTCTTGAATGGTTTCTGGGGCATAAACGATCAATTGATAATCGCCATTCCCGCCGCCACGTGTCGCTTGATAATAGTCAGCTTGCGAAGGTTGAATCCCACCAAGTCCTGGACCACCCCGCATTACACTCACGATGACACATGGGAGTTCAGCTCCAGCAATATAGGAAATTCCTTCTTGTTTTAAGGCGATTCCAGGAGAGGATGAAGACGTCATCACACGTGCGCCCGCACCCGCTGCACCATACACCATGTTAATGGCCGCCACTTCAGATTCTGCTTGAACAAAAACTTTTCCTGCCGCGAGCAAATGTTTGGAAAGATATTCTGGGATTTCATTTTGAGGGGTAATCGGGTAACCGAAGAACGCGTCGATACCACCTTTGAGGGCCGCAAGCGCGATCGCTTCGTTACCTTTCATCAAAACTTTCGCCATTATTTGTTCACCTCCACGGTGATGACGGAATCCGGGCACATCATGGCGCAAAATGCGCATCCGATGCATTTTTCAGGATCATTCACCTTGATGATGTTGTATCCAGATTTGTTCAAATCGACTTTGTCTTGATAGAGAATATGTTGAGGACAGAATGCGACACATAGTCCACATCCTTTGCACATCTCATAATCAAATGTCACTTTTCCTTTGGGCATTGTTTCCTCCTTCTAATACCATGATTTTCGAAGCCGTAATTGTAAGCGTAAAAGATCTCCATCCCACGCGATTCCTTCGACAGGAACATGACGTTCCACGACTGTAAATCGAATTGGTAGTTTCATGCGATGGGACACCTCACGAAGTACTACTTGACCTGCAAGAATGTCTTCCGCCGTCGTCTCCTTCAGCAAATTGGTGTTGTTAATCAAACCAGTTACTTTTCTTCCAGAAGAACCTTCAATGGCATGAATCAATTGGATGATTTTTTCCGTATCGCTTGTTTCTGGTCGAAACAAATTCACGACAAGCAAGAGTTCGATTTCCTGATCGAACATTTCGAATTGACGAAGCAGTTTGGCTCCAAGATCGTTGCCACCCAAATCATAAATCGCTTTGACTCCTGTCTCGAGAAACGGCGCATACATTCTTCCAGATACATAAGGCATGTCCGCATACGTTGGTTGATCATGATCACTGGATATCAACTGAATGTGCGCTTCCGCGAGTGCTCGATGCGCTTCACGAGAACGAAAATAGGGATTGATAATATCCAAATCAATCACCATGTCATATTGATCTCGAATTGCGAGCTCCAAAACGATTTCTGTTTTTCCTGACCCATAATAGCCCGTCATAAAGACAATCGGTTGCACAACTACCTCGGAATATAATTCGAATGAAGTTTGTTGATGGTTTCGATGCGTTGCTTGGCGAATACTTTGGCTGCCGCATGCGTCGAAATATCTTCTTGTTTTGCGATTTGGAAGATATCGGACAAGCGATCATAGATTTTTTCGATATCGCGAACCGCTTTGTCTTTGTTATAGGTTGAAAGTTCATGATAAACATTAATGAGTCCACCCGCATTGATGACAAAATCGGGGGCATACAAGATGCCGCGTTCTTTGAGCATCATGCCGTGCTTTTCTTCGTCCATCAACACGTTGTTGGCACTACCCGCCACGATTTTTGATTTTAACTTCGGAATCGTGTCATCATTCATCTGCGCACCGAGTGCACAAGGGCTAAAGACATCCACATCCATTGAAAAAATCTGGTCGGGCTCGACAAATTCGACTTCAGGGAGTTCTTTTTGCATGCGTTTGATATACGCAGGATTAATTTCTGTAAAATAGATTTTTTTGGCTTTGGCTTCGACAAGGTATTTCACCAAATAGTATCCCGTTTGGCCTGTCCCTTGGACCGCAAAAGAATATTTGGAGATATCATCATCGCCAAACACTTCTTGGAGCGAAGCGCGAATTCCATGGAATACACCAAGTGCCGTCAAAGGTGACGGATTTCCACTTTTGCCTTCCAAACCGACAACGTGATCCGTTTCGAGATGGACATAATCCATGTCTTTGGTTGTCGTATTGATGTCCTCCGCAGTAATATAACGGCCGTTCAAACTTTGAACATAACGACCGAGAGCGCGGAAATAGGCTTCGCTTTTCACTTGCGATGCGTCGCCAATCAAAACGGTCTTTCCACCACCAAGATTCAATCCTGCTGCAGCGGCTTTGTAGGTCATCCCGCGTGCGAGTCGAAGGCAATCAAGGACGGCATCCTCTTCCGAGGCGTAGTTCCACAAACGAGTACCGCCTAGTGCGGGTCCAAGTGTGGTGTTGTGGATACAAGTAAGGCCTTTGAGACCTGTCGTCTTATCGTAGAAATAGACGATTTGTTCGTATCCGTGTTTTTCC
>JAQVKB010000148.1 GCA_028694875.1 Candidatus Izemoplasmatales bacterium | reverse complement strand
GGACATATCATCATAGTAAGCCTCTAAATTTTATAAGTAACTTTGAAAGAATGAAAGGATCAGTTGAACCTCGTGGTATACATGAGGATCATAAGCAATGATTTGCGTTTTAAAAGTTTGATAGGGATATCCATCGACGATGACCATTGGGAACATGGGCATGGTAGTATACCCAAATTGATATATATAGTCATGGATACTCAAACTCGTATTGATGAGTTGCGAATAATCATATTCCCATTCCGCAACCGCATATTGCTGCTGGGTAAAGAAGGTGTATGCCATATCCACTTCGTAAGCTTTTACCAATGACACTTTGACCGTGTAGCTCGTATTGGAACCGAGGACATAGATTCGATAGTAGGTATTTGCTTGAAGTTCTACCTCGAAATTGGAGTTGGTGAAATTTCTCGTGGACATGATGAGCGTTCCAGAAGAAGTCGTGACCCATATTTGTGCCGTACCGGTTGTCAACGTTGTTGTTATTTTGTATTTTCCAGGAAATGCAGATTGAAGTAATAGGATGTCTTGATCACTGGTGGTGTCAAATTGACACGATAACGTGGCCCCGATGGTAATACCGACGAAGTTGCATGTATCGGGTGGTGGTGGTGGCGTCGGGATGATGCAGTCCCCGTTTGCATCAACCAAGCATTTGACTGCAGCTGATACTTGAACTGTTGCTGCCGTGGTAAACATGAGAAAACTAATTGCGAGTATGCACAGTGCTTTTTTCATTTGTATCCTCCTACAATATATTTTTTGTTGCCTTATCTTTTAATGGGGTGATATTGCTTAATCAATATTCATTTTATCATCATTCAATAATAGAAACAAGAGCGATTATAAAATAATATTAATTTATTTGAAGTGCTTTTTTCTCTATCTTTTTTTGAAGGTTATGAGAAACTATGGAATCTAGTTACATGAAAAAAGGACCTCACAAAAAAATGTGAAGTCCTTTTTTCGTTTCGTACAGAAGAAGACCTCTCCTCCCGAAAACTTCCTCTGTACGGTTAGGGGCAATGAGTGCTTCAGGCGATGACGACAAGTTCAACCGTATCGGCTTCTGCGTCGACAGAGATGGCAGCCGCTTGAGTATATTGCTGTACAAAGGCCAGAAGCAGAAGCGTAAGGATCGTCACGATGACGACACGAATCATGTTCTTTCGTTGTTGTGTTATGGAGTTCATCGAAATACCTCCTTAGGTTGAGTTCATCTTATCATGGAATGACACTGTTTATAGAAATGTTAGGGAATTGTAACAGAGAATTAAGGGTTTCGTAAGAATCAACATGGAAGTGGATGCGATACATTATTTCCATGAAACGAGAAACTTCACGAAATCTTCACAAACAAGGCGTAGGATGAAATTGATAGATAAATAAACAAGTGTTCACGATTCTATCCATGGGGGGGGAAAATCATGAAAAAAGTAATGATCATTCTGGTATTTGTCCTAGCAGCCATTGGGAGTGCGATCTTCATCCCGAAAGTGACTGTGAATTACGATCTCAAGCAATATCTTCCTTCTTCCTCCAACAGTGCCGTGGCGATAGAACGTTATGAGGATCTCTATGGTGCTTCCTCACAGGCGGAAGCCATGGTTGAGATTGGTGCTCGTTCCCTCGAGGAATGGATTTCGATCAAGGATCAAATTCAAGCGGTAGAAGGAGTTCTTTCTGTTACTTTTATCGACGCCATCTTGAATCAGAATGCCTATCTTTCCGTTCGCGCTCAGGCCGATGCGATGACAGGGGCCTATCTCGACATGCTTGAAGCCCAAATGATTCAAAATGGAGGAAGTTATGCCACTCTTCTGATCACGCTTTATGAAACCGATCCGGCTACCTTGAGTTTTGTCGGAGATGCCCTCGAAACGTATTGGCATCCTGAAACAGGCTATGCCTGGATGCAGATTGCGTTTGACGGAACATCTTCCTCCGAAGCCGTTCAAGGCGCGCTCTCGAACGTGAAAGTGCTCCTAGGTCAAGAGGGAGTTTCCTACTGGCTTTCAGGAGATGCCGTCGCTACCGGTTATACAAGAAGTACGATTGAAAACGAAGTGGCGAAGATCACATGGGTCGTCGTGCCACTTATCTTACTGGTATTGTTATGGATGACACCTTCTTTCTTCGATTTGGTGTTGTTTTTGCTGACGGCGGGGATTGCGATTGTCATTAATTTAGGGACCAATGCATTTCTTCCATCGATTTCGTTCATCACCCAATCGATGGCGATTGTCCTGCAGCTCGCCATCTCACTGGATTACATGATTTTTGTGGTTCACCGTTATCACCGTGAGCGCGATAAGGGTTTGTCGATGATGGATGCCATCAAACAAACCAAACATCGCATCGCGGCCCCTGTCTTGGCCTCCGCGTTAACCACAGGGGTCAGTTTCTTGGCACTGGCGTTCATGCGTTTTTCGATCGGACTTGACATTGGCATCGTCTTCTTCAAAGCCGTCATGATTAGCTTGCTTTGTTCGATCTTTTTGATGCCAGCGTTGATTTCAATCTTTGGCAATGCCATCGAAGCGACGAAACACAAAACCTTTTCACTTCGTTTCGCAAAAATCGCGAAAACGATTCAAAAAGGGAGAGTCGTTTTCCTCGTGTTGCTTCTCGTCTTGATCGCGCCCGTGGCTTGGATGCAATCTCACAATGATTTTATCTACGGAGACAGTGCGATTACGGCGAGTGAAGGTGGAAGCTATCACGCCGATGAACTTGCCATCGAGGCCGAATTTGGGCGAAATAATACGATTGTTTTACTGACCAATGCTTCCGACGCTTCCGAAGCGGCGTTTCTTTCCGCGCTCACAGAGAGCGATTTGCCTCTCACGAATTTTTCCGCAGGAATCTTGATCAAACAAACGGTCACGGATCCAATCTTGCTTCAAGGATTATTGCCACAGTTTTATCAAAATGGATATAGTCGCATCATCATGACTTTGGATTTACCCGCGGAGTCCGAAGAAACTGCCGCGGCAATCACACAAATTCAAGCCATGGTTTCGGATAGTGGGTTTGAAACCAGTTATTTGCTGGGGTCGTCTGTGGTTGCTTATGATATCAAAGATGTCATTACCGCCGACTATACGTTGGTCACCATTCTCGCGCTTGTTGGCATCATGGTCATTATCTTCTTTACCTTCAAGAATCTTTTAATGCCGGTAGTCTTGCCTTTGCTCATCGAGACCAGCGTGTTCTTAACGATGTCAATACCTTATCTTACGAATCAAACGCTTGTTTTCCTTGCCTATTTGATTGTGTCCGCGATCTTGCTTGGCGCGACGATTGACTATGCAATCTTGCTCTCCAAAACCTACTTAGAACTGCGAAAGGACTATGCCAAAGAAGAAGCCATTACCAAAGCGATTGAAAGCAGCGCGCCATCGATTTTCACGAGTGCGACGATCTTTATGATCGCGGGTCTCGCCGTCGCGCTGATTTCGACGATTCTAGCGATTTCTCAAATTGGTTTGGTGATTGCGATTGGGGCACTCGTATCGATGCTCTTTGTCTTGGTGATGTTGCCACAACTGCTCCATTTGCTTGATCATTTCATCATCAAAGCCAACTTCAAAGAGAACAAACAATAACGAAATCTCATCTCTCTTCAAAAACCATGAAAAACATCTCTCCATTGTATTTTTTGCTTGAAAAAGATTCCCTAGAATGATACAATAGATTCGCGACTGAATGGAGGTTTTGGGATGAGAACGCAATTCACCTTGAAATGTACGGAATGCAAATCGGAAAACTATCAACTGATGAAAGACAAGAAGACCCATCCAGACCGGATGGAAGTCAATAAATATTGCCCGACCTGCAAGAAACACACCGTTCATAAGGAAAAGAAGTAAACTTCTCGAAAAAGGGAAGTTTTTTTCTTTTCTGGGACGCGTTTCTTGAATGTGCGATGGGTGTGTGCTATAATACCTCTGACTAAATGAGAATGATTCGCA
>JAQVKB010000147.1 GCA_028694875.1 Candidatus Izemoplasmatales bacterium | reverse complement strand
ATTTCTTGGCCCATGGAGAAGCGTTGCGTGGAATGATCGAGATTGCGAAACAAGCGGGATGTGAGATTGTCGGGGCGGGAATTGTGATTGAAAGGGCCTTTCAACATGGCAGAGACTTGGTAAAAGATTCGGGAGTACCAATTCACTCACTGGCAACGATTCGAGAGATTAAGGACAATCAATTGATATTTTAAACATTAATATTTGTGATATGACGAGGAGTATCATAAGTAATTGCAGACAGTGATTTGTAGCATCTAACAATGCCATTTTTTACATTATGCATTGACAACGTTTCGAGAATCAATCGTTAATTGAGGGAGATTATTTTGAAAAGAATCAAATATTATCTTGATAAGAAACACTTTGGGAATACTGTTTCAATTTATGACAATTCAGATTGGTATTTCATTGTCATAAAAGATCGCAGTGCATATTATTTTTCTGCCATGTCCATGGATCTGAAAAATTACTACAATATTGATTCCCAGATTCGTAGATTAGGATACAGTATTTCAGATAGTGAAGAGATTATTCAAATCATTGACCTCGATTTCTATAATGTAATATCCACTGAAGTACCAAAATTCATTCTGTTATTGATGCAAACAGGAAGTATTTATGGTGAGAAAATCAAGTCAAGATATTTACCAAGACGGAAGAAGTTTGAATTTCTGGTTGAGGACTACATCAGGAATACGAATTCAATGTTTGCTGATGTTTTGAAGGATGTCATGAATTCTTCTATTGAAGAAAAATTACTGAATCGATTACCGGTATTCATAAAACATAGAAATCACATATCTCGAAAAGGCATCATCGTGATTCATTATGAAGGGGTATTCAATGACGTTTGGTTTCAGTGCGTATTTGAAGAAGACGGAATAGTGATGATGTTTGACAAATTTATTCCTGATGGAATATACAGTCCTGATGCAACGATATCATATCGTAAGTTTGAAAACAAAGAGGATTTATATCGGTTTGTCATTGATGCATTTGGACATTATTACCAAAGGACATCCAAGAATGATTTTGATTCAAGGGAGCGTTTTGATAATTATTTTGAAGAGCAGAATCATTCAATCATAATACGATGATGTTTTGACTATTGCAAAGACCATCATTTGTTACTTGTATTATGACAAGTTGCAACAAAGTTTGATCACTCGAGAGATCCATTAATGATGCGAACCATGATATCACCATGTCGAGAAACCCATATTTCTTCATTATCTCGTGGATAACATGGTTTGGGTCATATTTCGTAGCGGGATGCATGGCCATGTCCATCACGGTGATTTGGCAAGTTTGTTGAAATATGAATTCAGTCACTATCGAATCGAATGCATCTTTCCATGCATTCAAAATAAGTACAACGAATCCTATCTCAAGAGGAATGAGAAATGATAAAATGTACTTAACGGAAGAGAACCATCCACTTCCAAGGAAGGGATACATCATATGATTAGAAAATTTCTCAGCAACATTTACTTTATCCATTTTTTGGTTTTATGAGGTGGTTTTTCATTGTATGGCTTCATCGAATCCAACAATCTCTATATTTTGTTGGGCGTCTATTTTTCGTTTGCAGGAGCGATTTGTGGCGGGTTGATAAGAGTTGTAGATGCAATCAAAGGAAAATAACGAATTGCGACTTCGTTTTTCCAAGATACCGAGTCCGTGTATGGAAAACGAATCAGTAGATATGTTTGGAGAAGATTTTCAAGGATCTGTACAAAATGATAGATATGGTGTTATGTAAAAAAAAGTAGATTTCCATCTCGGAATCTACTTTTTTGAATGATCCATTTTTATTCAGATGCTTCTGGATTTGCAATGTACATATATTTGAGCCCACCCAAACCCATCCAGGGATTGTATTCGTTGGCTTCCAAGACAATCTTGGAACGATACACCGTAAAATATCCAGTCGTATGAATTGGAATCGCAATCATTTGATCAAGCAAGACACTCTCCATCGCAGCCGTAATTTGATCGAAGTCCCCTGCTTTTCCAACGTAATTGGTGCTCAACTCATTGTATGCGTATCCATATAACTCATTGTAAGTACAAGTGAGGTTCCCTGACACATCGAATTTGGCAGCCAAGGCAACCCACTCATCGTAGAGCGCTTGTTCCTCTGGGGTTGCAGTCAGCGAATCATAGGCTTGAATCCAACTTTGAAGCGCTGTGTATGACGCGCTTAAGTTGATGGTGATTTCTGCATCCGCGGTGTTGAATCCTTGTTCAATCATATAACTACCTGCACTATTGTAGACTTGACCCAACATCGATGGTGCATCGAGGGCAAGACCTTGCCAAGCCGCATAAATCATGTCGAAATCTCCTGCATCCACAGCAACGTTATAAGCAGTAGAAGTTAAACCGTTGAGTTCGATCACGAAGATGTCGTTTGTTTCCCCTGCATTAAAGATTTCTTCATACATATTCTTAATCCATTGTTGCATACTAAATCCGGTGTTGGAGTCCACATAGGTATATTTGATGGTTACGACATCGCCATCATTGATGACACCATCACTTACCAATTTGTCATAGGCCAAATCAAATAACCGCTTGGCTTCCACGGGATCATAACCGAACGCATCAGGCAAATAATCATCTAGAACACTTTTTCCTGCGATACTATTGCGGTAGGCAATCAAGTTACTATCTGTAGACAGATATTGTGGCCCAAGAAATCCGAGTGTAGGAACCGTGGACAGATTTACTTCTTGAGTGAATTCCTCACGATTCATTGCGAAATACATCGCTTTTCTGAAGTTCAAGTCTTGCAAAATACGGCAACCAGAATCGATATTCAATGCAAATCGGAATAAAGTCGTATTTGGATAGAAATAACTATTCTCATAACCAAGATAGGTGTAAGCATAAGGACCGGTTGCATCAATAACATCGAGATCGCCCTCATCAAATGCGGCTGCGGCATCATCAAGGTCTTGGATGACTTCATATCGGATATATTGAATGCGATAGGCATCGGCATCGTAGAAACTTTCATTTCTCGTAAACATGAAATTCTCATCGGCGTTCCATTCCGATAATACATAAGGTCCATAGGATACCAAAGGATTACTTTGGGTTCCATAGGTTGTATCCGATTGATCCTCGTTGAGTCCCGCCTCAAAGTTTGTGGGATGAACAACACCAGTGGTGCCATTCAGTAGTTCGCCCATGACTTCCCATGAAGTTTTGGCTTCCAATAATGTGATTTGAATCGTATATTGATCGATGACTTGAAATCCAACTTCGGACCAAAGAACAGGAGGATTTTGCTTCGGAACACCATTGACCGGGAATCCTTCTGTATCGACATCGGCGTAATTGCCAGATTCATCCATATAGGCAGGGAGACCACCCGCGTAATAAACCGTCGCATTGGTGGGTTCGGTTGCTAATTCCACGCCGTCTAAGTACCAACCCGCTTCAGGAGCATAAAGTTCTCCTGTGCCGTAGTCGACCGTAAAATATTGGGCATTGACAGTGGTTAAGAAGAAAGTGGTATGAGCGCTATTGTAGGATTCTCCACCGTTCCAATTTTCCAAATAGGCTTTTTCTCCATCGGGTCCCACCAAATGTTGTTCACTCCATGGTGAATCCGTCGCCATGTGATAGAGTAAAAACGTTGGATGATCAACAATGGTTCCGTAATAACTGTTGGCACGTGTATATTCGACGCTGCCCACGGTGAAGATCTCATAACCTAAAGAGTCTGTATATACAAAGTTTTGATAATAATATTCATAGGCATTGACAAGTCCTAACCGATCTGGATCGAGAAAGACGCTTGCATTAATGTTTTGCAATTGGGGATTCAATAATTTTTCCCATGAATAATCAAAGGTGTAGGCGTCAATCAAAGTTCCATCGGCGAATTGCAGATTCTGTTTGAGCGTAATCTGCCATGTGAAACCATCTCCGTTGACATCCACAGGAAGTGAAGCAGCCATCGATGGGATTCTTGTGTATGGCAAAGAAGCAGCAGATCG
>JAQVKB010000146.1 GCA_028694875.1 Candidatus Izemoplasmatales bacterium | reverse complement strand
CCAGAGTCTCCTCCAGAGCCACCAGAACCACAACTTCCACCAGAAATGGCGCCTCCAGCGGTACCAGCGCCTGTCACTTCAATCGGCATCCATCCGAATCCATCAATATAAATTTCGACCCAAGCATGCGCATAGTCTCCCGTAACAACGGTCCACTGATTGGCATCCGGAACGGCAACGTATCCTACCGTATAGCGCGCTGGAATCCCAAAAGCACGGAACATGAGTGTTGCGGCGGTCGCGAAATGTTGACAAATACCTTCTTTGGCCACCGTCAAGAAATAGACAGCCACATCTTCTACATCCGCAGGATACGCTGCAAACTGCATGTCATACGTTGCGGCATTTTGAATGTAGTTTTGAATATCCGAAACCAAACTGGGGCTGCTTTGGAGAATGCCATTTTCACTCGCAAGTGTCAAAAGTACGTCCAAAGTGCTTTGGGGAACATCGAGATAATGATCATACACAAATTGACGATAAGTGAGTTCAAAATCGTCGACAAAAGTATTTTTCAAGGAGGTTTCATCACCGGCTTGATAATTGTAAGGAATGTAATCGTAAGTACTGATTTGGGTTGTATCGCCGGTGACATAAATATCATTGTGGCCACTCAAGCTATACGTCGCAAAGTTGGGCAACAGATAAGGGATTCCTTCACGTAAATATTCGACTGAAATCTCGTAGGCGTTCATCCCTTGATTGGAAAGAGCACTACTTGCGAAATTGAAGGGGTTATTGAGAATGCTATTGGAGTAAGGAACTCCCGCTTGGAATCCACGATAATCGTAATCACCAAAAGACATCTGACGGAAATAGATGACTCCCGTTTGACTTGTCAAAATTTGGAACGCGTCATAAGGAGGAACCTCGAAAGGTTCTGTCGAAATGGTGGAGGTAGAATAAATACTCGAAAGGACGTTCAAATTACCTAGATTGTATTGGAATGCATAGTAGCTCGATACGTTTTCTCCAGCTCCGTTGAGGACATAAGCATACATCGTGTTTTGAATCGTGCCAATGTCGGTGAGTTCGGCATCCATATCGACAAAAATCGTATGATCAGGTAATGTCTCTCCGGAAAGCACACTCCATTCGAAGCAAGTTAACGGCAGGCCATCATAGACTTTGGTGGCACTTTCGGATTTCACAATGATTGGAATCGGGGTCACCGTCAAATTTCCTAAAGCATAGTCGATGTCATAATGCGAAGTCACGTCCATTCCTAGGGCATCTAAAATCGTGACACCAATCAAATTCGGCGTTGATCCCGGATAGATGATCTCGGATTCCATCACGGCAGAGATCGTATCTCCTTCCATGAGAACCCCTGCCCCTAGGAACCAAACATCGCTCGTGAGAGGCAGGCCATCATAAGGTTTGGTCAATGATTCGGTGCCAATCGTGATTGGAATCGGTGTAACGGTTAAGGTGCCCAAATCCAATGTCAAATTGTAATTGCTTGTCACATTGAGATTGCTGGCATCAAGGATCGTCACGCCAATGCCATTGTCCACGGTGCCTGGGAAAATCAACAGCGTGTTCATCACGGCTTCGAGATGATGACCATCGAGGAGCGAACCGGCCGTCAATGTATACGTATCGTTTCCAAGTTGAAGGCCATCATAAACTTTCGTTGATGTTCCAGTTTGTATCGTGATGGCTCTTGGCACGACGGTCAAATCCCCGAGCGTATAATCAATGTCATAATAAGATGTCACATCGAGATCGAACTCATCCAAAATTGTCACATGGATCTCATTTAGCGTGGATCCAGCATTGATCAGATAGGAATTCATCACGGTTTCGATTCGATGATTTGGCATTAACGTTCCACTCAAGTAATCCCATACATGGTAATCCAGAGGTAAACCATCATACATCTTGGTGGACCCGGAAGTCTGAATCGCCAAGGGTCGAGGAGTGACCACCAAATCACCGTTCATGTACGTCACAGTGTAATTGGGAGTGACATCTTGATCGGACGAATTCAAGATTTGAATGCTCATGGCATTGAGGGTCGTTCCAGGGATGGTTCGTTGCGCGTTCATCGTCTCGACGATATAGTCATTTTCAATCAAAGTTCCAGAGTCGAGATTCCAATGGTGGTTACTCAAAGGAAGCCCATCGTAATACTTCTCTGCGCCTTCTGTTTGGATGACCAAAGGTCTTGGAGTCACGACGAGATCGCCGTATTCATAGGTGATTGTTTAATTGCTTGTCATATCTTGATTCAATTCGTTGAGAACGGTGATGAAGACAACGTTCGTTGTCGTTCCTGCACTAATTCTTGAAGAGTTCATCGTCGCTTCAAGATGGTGAGAATCCAGTAAAACACCAGCAGACTGGAACCATACGGAACTCGTGATTGGCAAGCCATCATAGACTTTCTCTTTGCTTTCACTTTGAATTGTCAAAGGTCTTGGTGTGATGGTCAAGGTTCCATAGTCGAAGGTAATTTCATAGTTCGAGGTCCGATCATTGTGAAGTTCATCGGCGATGGTGATTCGAATCAAATTCGTTGTTGTAGACACATTGGTCGCCGATGAATCCATGACAAAATCAATGGAGTCCGTGCCCACAAGCGATCCGCTTTGGATGTTCCAAACTTGGCTAGTCAAAGGAAGCCCGTCATAAACCTTGGACACGCTTTCCGTATCAATGGTGATGGGTCTTGGGGTCACGACCAAACTTCCGAGTTCTTTGGTAATGGTATAAAAATTCGTCACATCCAGATCGAACTCGTCCAAAATCACAATGGATACCGTGTTGCTGAGGGAGCCAACATTGGTAATTTGCGCATTCATTGTCGCAACGATATGATGCTCTGTTAAAACAGACCCATTTTGAACACTCCATACCGTGCTTGTTAAGGGAAGTCCATCATAAACCTTGGATAAACTTTCTGTGCTGATGGTAATCTCACGTTTGGTCACAGAGAGTGTGCCGAGATCTTTGGTAATCGTATAGTAACTTGTGACATCGACATTGGATTCGTTTCGAATGACGATGGAAACGGTATTCGGTGTCGTGCCGACTGCCGTGATGCTTGCACTCATGGTCGCATCAATGTGATGTTGTGCGAGCAAGGAACCGTTTTGTAAAGTCCAGCCATCACTTGTCAAAGGAAGTCCATCATAAACCTTGGACAACGAATCGGTTTCAATCGAGATTTCACGTTTCGTGACAGTTAACGTACCAATTTCCAAATTAAAATGATAATTACTCGAAACGTCTTGCGAGGATTCATCCAAGATCCAAATATAGAGCAAATTGTCCACTTGACCAGGATTCGTGATGCTCGAATACATGAACACTTGAATCATATGAATATCAAGGAGGGTCCCATCAATCAAACTCCAACCATCACTGGTTAATGGTAGCCCATCATAGACTTTCGTCTGATCTTCGGTAAGGAACGTCAGTTGCCTTGGGGTAATCGTTAAGTTTCCTAAACTGTAGGATATTTCATAGTTATCCGTCACATCTTGACTCAAGGCATCGACAATCGAAATCGAAATATCATTCTTCACCGTACCTACATTCGTAATTTGAGAATTCATCGAAACTTCCATCGTTTGACCTTCGACAAGTTCACCGGAAGTCATCGTCCAAATCGCACTCTGAAGAGCAAGGCCGTCATAGACCTTGGTTTGTCCCTCGGTTTCGATGGTAATCGGACGAGGTTCGATATGCAATACGCCTAAATCATATGTAATGACATAATTATTGGTCACATCCACGTTGCTTTCATTGAAAATATGAACCAAAATCGTGTTGTTAATGGTGCCTGCATTGGTGATTTCAGCGGTCATTGAAGTTTGCATCTGATCGCCTGCCACAAGTTCTCCCGAAGAAAGGGACCATGTAGGATTCGTTAACGCGAGACCGTCGTAAACTTTCACCGCGCTATCGGTATTGACAGTGAGGGCACGACGCGTCACGCTTAACGTACCCAAATCGTAGGTGAGTTGATAGTTGCTCGAAACATCGATATTGTTCGCATCACGGATGGTGAGTTGAAT
>JAQVKB010000145.1 GCA_028694875.1 Candidatus Izemoplasmatales bacterium | reverse complement strand
ATTGTTTTTCGGGATTCACGACGTTGAGTACCGTTTCAAACATGTTGCGGCGACCTTCTTGGATGTATTGACCCAGAGAATGGAGATCGGTTGTGAACGAAGCACTCGCCACAAACAAGCCTTCATGGTCTTTTCCTTCGGATTCGCCGAAGAGTTGTTTCCACCATTCTGTGAAATAATGGAATTTGGTTTCATAATCGACCAACATCTCAATTTGCTTTCCGCTCCGGTAGAGCAAATTACGAATTGCGACATATTGATGAACGTTATTTTCCTCAAGACCAGGTTTTTTCGAATCTTTGAGCGATTGTTTTGCGCCGCGAAGCATCGCTTTGATGTCGATGCCAGCTGCCGCAATGGGAAGAAGTCCCACAGGCGTCAGGACGGAATAACGTCCGCCCACATCATCGGGGACAACATAGGTTTTGTATCCTTCATCCATTGCGAGTTTCTTGAGCGCGCCCTTTTCAGCGTCGGTGGTCACATAGATCCGTTCTTTGGAAGCTTCAAGGCCATACTTTTCTTCCATTAACTTTTTGAAGAGGCGGAACGCGATGGCAGGTTCTGTCGTCGTACCAGATTTGGAGATCACATTGATCGAGAAATCTTTGTCTGCGACATAGTCCACCAGTTCACTCAAATACGTCGAAGACATATTGTGACCCGCAAACAACACTTCCAGTTTCTTCTTCTTTTCGTAATACGGGCTTAACAAGTCAATCGCGGCTTTGGCGCCAAGATAAGAACCGCCAATCCCGATCACAATTAAGACTTTCGATTGCTTGCGAATCTTTTTCGCACTCTCCACCAAGTCCGCAACCAATTCTTTGGGCATTTCTAATGGGAGATTCACCCATCCTAGGAATGTGTTTCCTTCTCCGGTTTTGCTTTGTAATACTTTTTTCGCTTTCGCGACTTCCTTTTGCATGGACTTCAAGCTGCCCTCTCCCACAAAGGGAAGCGCATGCGAAATATCCACTTTCAAGATTTTTTCCATGATTCAATCCTCCAGATTTCACCATCGATATTATATCACAAAGTGAAGTTATTCCAACCGAAAACGATACGAGAAATGCTTGAAAAAAACAAAAACGGCTAGGATTTCCCGCCGTTTTTGTGATAATTCTCGATCCACGCTGGCAACATCGTTTCAAAGGGTTTGAATCCCGACTTCAATTCGACATCGACATACTTCTTTTTTCGTTTCGGATTCAGACGTTTGTACGAAAGTGAAACTTTCCCATCGTCCCCAACTTTCATCACTTCGACTTGAACTTCATCGCCAACGGCGACAAAATCTTCAATGCTTCTGACAAAGCCTTCCGAAATTTCACTGATGTGGATCAATCCGTCCATGTCGTTTTCCAACTTCACGAACGCGCCGTAGGGCTTGATGCCGGTTACCCGGCCCTTCAGGATGTCTCCCTGCTGCATACGATCACCTCGAGATAGAAGAATCTGACATTATTATATCATAAAGCCCTCATTTCCATCAAAAAAGATGTGACCAGGTCACATCCATCATTGTTGGCTATTGTGGGCGACGCTCGACGCGGCCGCGGCGGCGATGGCACCAATAATGTCATCCAAAAAAGTATGGCATCGGTCGGTTTCTTTGCCCATCCGATCGAGTTCTCCGATGATACCGGGTTTGACTTTGTCCACATACCCGAAATTCGTGAGTCCGATCGATCCATAGACATTGCAAATCGACAACACTAAGATTTCATCGATACCATAAAGCGGGTTATCGGAATCAATCAATGTTTGAAGCGGTTCCGATAACAATTTCTTTTCGGCGAGTCGATCGAGTTCAACGCCCGTGAGAATCGCATTGTGGACTTCGCGCTTCGACATGACGCGGAGCACGGCTTCTTCACACACTTCCAGCGTTAAATCTGGAACATATTTCTTTTGGAGGCCATACACGATATCGGAAATATCCGAAATTTGTACGCCGCGATCTTTGAGGGTTTGAATGCAGATTTCTTTCATTTCAATCGTTTTGATATTTGCCATAGAGGACTCTCCTTACCAACTCTGTTCAACGCCAATGACACCGGGTACACGTTCGAGAAGCGTGTCTTCCACGAGTTCTCGAAGCGTTCCTTCGGCGGCACCGCAACCGACGCACGCGCCGGTCAGGCGTACATAAACAATGCCGTCCTCGAAACTCACAAATTCGATGTCACCGCCATCGCGGTTGATATAAGGTCGAATCAAATTAATGACTTCTTTGATTTCTACAATGATGTCTTCGAAATTCACTGGATGGTTCCTTCTTTCATTCGTCCCGTTTCTTGTTCGGATCGAAATGGGGATTCTTGAGGATGAAATAAGCACAATTCATCGGACAAGATTCCACCAAATAATCGGGGATGGTTCGATAATGGTTTGCCTTCGTGGTATTGGAAAAACCTTTGAGGCGGAGGATGCCTGCGGAGTAATCTCCCACGACATAAGGATAGATGTCGAGTGCGTCGGTATATCGTTTGTTAAAGTCATCGAGAATAAACGCGTCTCGATAATTTTTGATGAGTTCAAATTCGCCATGAACCGTATCAATCATGTCATCATCTCCTCGTAAAAACATTATACCACAACCCACGAAAAATCAAACAAGATATGACGCGGGAAAAAAAGAGGCCCTCAGGACCTCCTAATACATCAATTCATGTTCGAGAAGGCAGATGGCTTCGCAAATAATGCCTTCTTCGTGTCCCACAAAACTGAGTCCTTCATAGGTGGTCGCTTTGATCGAAATTTTGTCGATCGGGACTTGCATCGTCTCGGCGATGTTTTGTCGCATTTGATCGACAAAGGGGCGTAGTTTGGGTTGTTCCAAAGAAACCATGGCATCGAGATTGATGAGATCAAATCCTTTTCCTTTGGCATACTCCCATATTTCTTTGAGAATCAAGAGAGAATTGTAATTCCGATAGCGAGGATCGGTATCGGGGAAAAACTTTCCCAAATCTCCGAGGGCAAGCGCGCCAAGGATGGATTCCGAAATTGCATGAACGAGACAATCGGCGTCGGAATGACCGACAGCTCCTTTGTAATGATCGAGGGTGACTCCCCCTAGAATGAATGGACGACCTTCTTCCAATCGATGAACATCTTTCGAAAATCCTATTTTGTACATAATATCTCCTCCAGAACCAACAGATCCATTTTTGTGGTCGCTTTGATGTTGTATTCGTCACCTAAGACGATTCGTACCGGTTTGGATAATTCGCCTTGATACAAACTGGCGTCATCGGGATAAACACGACCCGAGGCGTATGCCTTTTCATGGGCCTTTTTGATTTCCTCAGTCACAAACGCTTGTGGTGTTTGGATTCGCACAAGATTGGGCCGGGGCAATGTCGAGGATAAGAATCCTTCTTCCGATTGCATCGCTATCGTATCTTTGACTGGAAGTGCGGGTGTGACCGCGCGGTGGATTTGAACCTCTTCCAGACATTTGTCAATCAAGAGGCGGTGGATGGCGGGTCTTGCGCCATCATGGATGAGGACAAATGGACTCTTCACTTTAGAAATTCCGTGGTGAACACTTTCTTGTCTGGTGGGACCACCTTGGATGATTTGAATCTTTGGGCCTGAAAACATCGATTTGATTTTGGTTTCATCTTCGGGAGAAACGACCAAGATGATTTCATCGCAATTTTTGTCTTCACGAAACGGTCGAAGCGTAAAGTCGATCAATGGAAATCCATCGATTTCATAAAAGATTTTGTTAAAGGAGAGATGTGTTCGCGTGCCTTTGCCCGCGCCAACGATTACGGCTGAGTACATATCGTCCCTTCTTCCGTCACCACTTGAGGGATGCGGATATCTTGATCGTGAGTCGCAAACTCTTCCACAATTTGAAATCCGTAGGCGACGCCAATCATCGAACCAGAGAAGTCTTGTAAGAACAAATCATAGAATCCTTTTCCATATCCGATGCGTTTCCCCGTTTTGGTAAAAGCGAGTCCGGGAATAAGGATCAAATCAATGTCGTTCTTGGACACATAAGCACCAGTTGGTT
>JAQVKB010000144.1 GCA_028694875.1 Candidatus Izemoplasmatales bacterium | reverse complement strand
AAACTCACCACGATACTTTGCACCTGCCAGTAAGGAAGCTAGATCCATCTCATAAATCATCTTGTTTTGTAGCCCCAAAGGAACATCCTTATCGACAATTCTACGAGCTAAGCCTTCTACAATGGCAGTTTTTCCCACACCGGGCTCTCCAATGAGGACAGGATTATTCTTTGTTTTTCGAGACAAAATCTTGATGATGCGTCGGATTTCTTCTTCACGACCTATAACAGGATCAATTTTGCCGTTTCGGACTTCTTTGATGATATCACGACCATATTTTTCGAGGATATTCGGATCGTTTTGGTTCATTTCATTTTCTTGATTCATCATGACTATCACCTCTTGTTTTCTATTATACGCTTCATTGTTAGCACTGTCAATAGATGAGTGCTAATATCAATGAAAAAAGAAAAGCAGCTAAGCCGCTTTCTTCAGTAGGTCGAGCAGTGCTTGAGGATGCTTGCTGGCATTGACACCGCGTTCTTCATGAACAATAGCTCCTGATTCGTTCAAGACAAATGTACTGCGTTCCACACCGAGATAGGTTCTTCCATACATCGACTTTTCTTTCATGACCCCAAAAGCATTACAGAGCAATTCTTGTTCGTCGCTAAGAAGTAGGATCGATAGATCTTGTTTTTCGATAAAATTACAGTGAGATTTGACGGAATCACGACTCACGCCAAGAATCGTGTATCCAAGGGAATGGTATTCGTTTTGGAGTCTTGTGAACTCGATGGCTTCCATGGTGCATCCCGACGTGTTGTCTTTCGGATAAAAGTACAAAACGACTTTCTTGCCCGCAAAGTCAGCGAGTTGATAATTTTTTCCATCACTTGCTGGAAGAACAATATTTAAATAATTCATATGAAACCTCCTTTTACAGATTCTATTATACCAAGTTTCATCAGACTATGACAACAACAACGCTTCAAAAGAATCCCATGGGATTGTTTGACGTCAAGGCGTTCTTCATGGTATAATCCTCTCGATAATCATTGTTCCTCAGGAGGTTCTCATGTCACATTTTGATCTGATGATTTTGGGCGCGGGTCCTGGCGGTTATGTTGCCGCGATTGATGCGGCGAAAAAGGGTTTACGTGTCGTTCTCATTGAAAAAGAAGCCGTTGGCGGTACATGTTTGAATGTGGGATGCATTCCAACCAAGGCATTGATCCATGATGCAATGCAATATTTCTCTTTGGTGAAACACCAAAATGATGTAATTACAACGGGAGAAGTCCACTTCGATTTAGAAAAGGCCGTGAATCACAAAAATCATATCACCCAACAATTGGTACAAGGCATTCGTTTCTTACTCGACAAGCATGGCGTCACGACCGTAATCGGACATGCCATGTTCACTTCAGCCAAGTCGGTTGAAGTATCGACAGAACTAGGTGTATCCCAATATACTGCGGAGTCCGTTATCATCGCCACTGGCGCACAAACTCGATATCTCCCCATCCCTGGAATCAATCTACCTGGCGTTGTCGATTCAAGAGGTTTACTCCAAAATCAAAACTTACCAAAAAAGCTTGTCGTTATTGGTGGCGGTATTATTGGAATGGAGTTCGCCTTTATGTATGGTCAACTTGGTGTAGAAGTTGAAGTTTTAGAGTTCTTGCCGCAAATTCTCCCCATGCTCGATAAAGATATCGTCAATCGATTGGTTCGCCCTGCGAAGGAAGCCAGTGTATCGATCAAAACTGGCGCCGAAGTAAAAGAATTAAGCCGCAGTGAACACGGCTTATCCATCCATTACCTACAAAAAAATGAAATGATGACCACAGAGGCCGATCTTGTCCTTGTCGCCGTCGGAAGAAGCCCTCTGGTTCAAGGATTTGGACTTGAGAATACAGGCGTTCTTTATAGTCCAAAGGGAATTCCGGTTTCGAAATTCATGGAAACCAACGTTCCGGGTGTTTATGCCATCGGTGATGTGAACAACCAAATGCAACTGGCACATGTCGCCAGTCATCAAGCGTTTATTGCGGTCAATCATATTTTTGGGAATGCGACGGGGATGGATCTCCATCAAGTTCCTTCCGTATTGTTTACGTCTCCTCAGATTGCTTGGGTTGGACCAAGTGAAACTCAATGCAAAGAAGGTAATCTGAACTACCGCGTTGTGAAAACCCCCTTTTCTGCCGCTGGTCGATCGCTCATTGAAAATGCCTCTACAGGATGGGTAAAATTACTGATCAACGACGCTGATGAAGTATTTGCCGCAACGGTGATTGGAGAACAGGCAGAACATTTGATTGCAACCCTGACAGTCGCGATTACCAATCGTGTCAAAGTTCATGAGATTCAAGAAACCATATTCGCTCATCCAACCATGTCGGAAGTGCTACATGAAGCCTATTTAGGAATCACTCATGAAGCGATTCATTATCTCGATTAAGGAGTGAACCGGATGATTTATCTCGATTATAGTGCCACGACACCCGTTGATCCCGAAGTCGCGAAACATTTGGCCAAAGTCGCCTCCTCGATTTATGCCAATCCTAATTCCATGCATCGTTTGGGGGAAGAAGCTCGTAAAGCGATCGAACAAGCCACAAATCATATCAAAGACATCCTTCACATTGTGAATCATCAAATCGTCTATACCAGTGGCGCGACAGAGGCCAATAATTTGGCGATTTTTGGATATTGTCATCAACATCAATCCCACGGGAAACATATCATTGTATCACCTTATGAGCATTCCTCAACCATTGCCTGTTTTTCCACGTTGGAACTGCAGGGTTTTGAAGTGGATATGCTTGGTGTAAAACCGGATGGACTCATTGATCTCGACGAGTTGAAATCCCTGTTACGAGAAGATACCATCTTTGTGTCGATCGCCAAAGTGAATAGCGAGACTGGGATTACACAGGATCTTCATGCTATTCGTGAAGTCATCAAGCCTTATCCATGGATTGCGCTTCATTCCGATATGACGCAAGCAATCGGAAAAATCGAGCCTGATTTTCACGATGTGGATTTGGCCAGTTTTTCGGCGCACAAGTTCTACGGACTGAAAGGGATTGGCGCGCTCATGATTCGTGACGGAATCACGATTCAACCACAAATTGTTGGCGGTAAATCGCTGACAAATCTCCGTAGCGGCACACCCGCTACGCCTTTGATATTATCATTATCGTACGCTTTGGAGCGAGCCTATCTACATGATGAAAAGAAACGGGCTCGCGTTCATTCCCTTCATGATTTGCTCATCACCGAATTACAGAAAATGCCCCATGTTTGATCAATTCGACTGCGAATTCGATTCCACATATTGTCAATGTTAGTTTCGTTGGAAACGACGCAAAATGGGTTCAAACCAAATTAAATGACCACGACATTTTTGTTTCCACGCAATCGGCATGTTCTTCGCAAACTTCAATGTCGGTATTGATTTATCGAATGACCGGAAGCGAAGATCTCGCCAAATCGGCAATTCGTATCTCGATTTCCCACTTAACAACGGAAATGGAAATTCATCATTTTGTGAAAATTTTAAAAGAGGTGCTGTTATGAAATTTGTTCGTATCACCGCAATCTGGTGTACGAGCTGCTTGCTGATGAAAAAAAGATGGAAGAATACGATGGAACGTACTTCAATTGAAATCGAAGATCTCGACTTCGATTTTGATGAGCCTTCCTATGCAAAATATCAGATCGGCTCAATTCTTCCGGTGGTGATTTTATTGGATCATTCCGGGAAAGAGATCAAACGAATGATCGGCGAAAAATCAATCAAAGACCTCGAAACATGGTTGGAGGGAGTTCGATGAAAATCAGACATGGAATCAAAATCCTCTTGGTTCTCATGGTGGCTCTTTTCACCTTTGGGTTTCGGAATGTGGTTCAAGCGGAAAATGTCGTGACGGTTCATTTCTTCTATGATGAATCGTGTGTTCACTGTCACGAAGAAGGATTATTTTTGGATGATTTGGAGATCAAATATTCCAATCTTGTCGTTGTGCGCTATGAGGTCACAACGTCTTCTGAAAATAATGACTTATTTAACGAGGTGAAATCCGCTTTTGGTGATGACAGCCA
>JAQVKB010000143.1 GCA_028694875.1 Candidatus Izemoplasmatales bacterium | reverse complement strand
TTGACCAAAAACAACACCAAATCCACCGCTTTGACCGTGGATAAGGCGGCTGAAGTCATGTACTCTCCGAGTTTTGTTTTGGCTTGATGGATTCCGGGCGTGTCCAAAAAGACGAGCTGGGATTGTTCGTCATTATAAATGCCAGAAAAGACGTTTCTCGTGGTTTGGGGTTTGTCGGAAACAATCGCGACTTTGGCCCCCAAGATTTGATTGAGAAGCGTGGATTTTCCGACGTTGGGCTCGCCGATCACGGCGATGAAGCCGCTTTTGAACATCAAAGGTCCTCTTTCGTAAATCCATGGGGAAGAAGGTCTACATTCTTGATGATTTTGGTTTCTTCCCGTTCATTCACCAAAACCACATCGGCGTTTTCTTCCATGAGTTCACGCATCACTTGACGACAAGAACCGCAGGGAGAGACAAAATAATCATGAGGGGTGTAAATGAGGATTTGTTTGATATCTTCTTTTTTGACGCCATCGGAATACGCCGCGAACAACGCACTACGTTCGGCACAGTTGGACAATCCATACGCGGCGTTTTCAATGTTGACGCCTTTGTACGTTCTGCCGTCTTTCAGTTCGAGGACCGCCGAGACTGGGAAGTGCGAATAAGGCACATACGCTCTCGTCATATTCTCTTTGGCGAGTTTGATCAATTCTTTCATGGTTTCACCTCGTAATTTTCGCTTTGTTCAAGATTTGATCTTGCAAAGCAAACATAACTTGTTCTTCTTCGGGGGTATGATGATCATACCCATTGCAATGCAAATATCCGTGACAGGATAGAAACGCGATTTCTCGCCTTAAGGGATGTCCATATTCTTCGGCTTGCGCTTTCGCTTTGTCGATCGAAATGAAAACATCGCCCATTTCTTTTCCTGGATCCGTATTTTCAAAGGAGAGGACATCGGTCGGTCGATCGATCTCTCGATACTGCAAGTTCATTTGATGAATCGTAGCGTCATCGACGAAAATCACATTGATGATCGATTTATGAGGTTTGACAATTCGGTGCGCCAGACGCAATACTTTCTTGAGGACTTTGATTTGCTCTTTTTCCAAACCCACTTCATCGATGAGATTGATCTTAATCATGCTCAAACCTCTCGATGATCTGTTGGACAAGCGGATGTCTCACGACATCGGCATTGTCAAACATAAGAATGCTGATACCATGGATCTCTTGCAAGATTTTACTCGCCTTGACCAAACCACTTTCGGTTTTTGCGGGCAAATCGCTTTGCGTAATGTCACCCGTTACCACCATCGTCGTTCCAAACCCTAGTCGAGTCAGGAATAATTTCATTTGGTTGACGGTTGTATTTTGGGCTTCATCTAAAATCACAAAACAGTTTTCGAGGGTTCGTCCCCGCATGTAGGCCAGTGGCGCAATCTCAATGATTCCTTTTTCAATCAATTCTTCGACGGATTTGACACCTAACACTTCATACATCGCATCATACAAAGGGCGCAAATAAGGATCGACTTTTTCTTTGAGATCTCCTGGAAGGAAACCGAGATTTTCACCGGCTTCCACCGCAGGTCTCGTCAAGACGATGCGTTTGACGCTCCCTTCTTTTAATCGTTTGAGCGCAATCAAGACCGCTAAATACGTTTTTCCAGTACCGGCAGGTCCAATGCCAAACACCAATGTATTTTTTTCAATCAAATCGACATACGTTTTTTGATGAAGTGTTTTTGGATAAATCGGACGACCACCTAGGGTCTTCGTGATCTCTTTTCTTCCGACAAACAAATCCAAGAGTTCTTCCGAATCATGTTCGAGCAAGGCGTGATGCAAATACAAGATGTCACGCTCGTTAAAATGGATGTTCTTTCTCAACAACACTTGCAAAATCGAGACGAGCGTTTTGATGTTCTCAATCAAGACGTCATCGTCCGAATCAATCAACAATTGTTGGTTGTTTGCATACAGTTTGGTGTCGTAAAGCGTTTCTAACAAACGTAAGTATTTGTCATTGGTGCCAAAGAGCGCCACCATTTCCGAAACACTTTTGACAGAGAGTTCCATTTTTGCGAGATCAACCATGGATGGATCCATTCCTCCTCAAAAAATTGATACGATTGTATTATAGCACAATGCACGAAAAGAAGCGCAAAAGGGGGAAAAAAAGCACTTCAGCGGGTGAAGTGCTTTTCGGATTATCCCTTTTTGCCTTTACTTTGACGTTGTTTCAATTTCTTCGACACGCTCGGTTTGAGGTAATACTCACGCTTGCGAGCTTCCGCAAGTGTTCCTGCACGGGACACGTCACGTTTGAAACGACGAAGTGCATCTTCGATAGTTTCGTTTTCTTTGACGATGGTTTTTGCCATATGCTTTCACCCCTTTTCCTTACGCATTGATAATTATACACAATTATCGACGGAAAGTAAACGAATTTTTTTTGGAAAATGATTTCAAATTTGGTGTCTTTATGATATCATGAGTTTAAATCCCAAACGAGGTGATGTCGATGCAATTTCCTCCTAACTTCTTGGTCATATCATGGACGCAAATCCTTCTTTTTGGCGGAATCGGACTGGTTGTTCTTTTCATCATTGCGGCATTAATCAACGCCGGAAAATACATGGCCAGATACAAGAATTTTTATAAAAAGTTGGATCGCCGCATCACGAAGAAACTCAACGGGAATCTGCTCATTGAAAACATCGTGAACAAGTATGCGACCGATCAAACCAACACCTATAAATCCTTACGAGGAAGTGGAAAAAGAGCGGTCAAAGCCTACCTCGATTATTTCATCAAAAATCTTCCCCAATTGGTATTGCTCAAGAGTTTTGTCTCTCCCGATAAAAGCAAAGCGGATTTGGTGATTTTGGTTCTCGATGAAAGCGACAAGGTCGTCGCAAGATGGGACAAGTCGAAAAAACTGAAAGGACTCATCAAGGTCATTAACAAGTACCAAATGTTGACCCCGATGATTGGTTTCTTCTACGAACTGGCGTTACACATCTATGAAAATGCAAGTTTCCGACTCACGAATCATGACAATGGGTACGTCCTCTCTTATGATATCGTTCGCAACGCGAAAAAAATCAAGCGGAAACAAAAACCTGTGAAGATGACCAAAGCGGAAATCAAGGCGCAGGAAAAAGTCCAAAAAGCGAAAGACAAAAAAGCCAAGAAGGCCAAACGATAAACAAAACCCCACTCGCGAAAGTGGGGTTTTTCTTTGAAAAAATACGATTTAAGCTTGATCTTCTGGAAATTGTTGATTGGCGTCCACGGTTTTGAACTCGGAGACAACCTTCTTCGCAAACCGAACCAAGTAGCCACGATACGCGTACGCGATAAACGCGACATAAGCAGGTACAAACAATACGGTTGGTCCGAAGGCAACATAGAGTGTCCAAACCCATTTGGCCAAATGATTTTTGGCGGCATAGTTCCATACGAGTAAGTATAGGGCAATCCAATAAAAGGCCCAAGCGACAATCACCAAAATGACGACAATCCAACTCGTGTTGTCAATGCCACAAATTCGAACAATGTATCCTTGAAGATTCGCGTTGGTGAAATTGCCGACAGCGAGCCAACCTTTGGATGTGAAGTCGATAAATCCTTTCACCAAGTAAAAAGCTTGTTGCACAAAGAGTGCCGCAAAAATCAAGAACGCCACGGTTTCATACGGACGTTTGACGCTTTGTAATTCTTTCTTTTCTTCTTCGAGTACTTCTTTGAATCCCATGTTTTTCCCTCCTCAAACTGACAATCATTAGTTTCATTATAAAAGTGTCTTTTCGATATGACAAGGGGGAAAGGCCTAATTTGTCGAAAAAAAACGTCCAGCATGGACGTTTTTGATTATTGGGGAAGCACTTCGATTCCTTGGGATAGCGGATATGTCGCCTCCGTAATCTGAACAGAGAGGATTTGACCGATTGTGGAAGCATTCCCTGGGAATTTCACACGAAGATAGTTATCCGTGTGACCTTCGGCCCATCCGTCGCGGCAAGTCTCGACAAGCACCTTTTGAACGAACGGCTTCTCTTTCTCAAGGAAGGTTTGGGCGAGCCGATTGTTGAGTCGAATGAGATTGCGAACGCGTGCTTTTTTGACGTCGTCCGAGATTTGATTCTTCATGGTTGATGAT
>JAQVKB010000142.1 GCA_028694875.1 Candidatus Izemoplasmatales bacterium | reverse complement strand
TATCATTTGAAGCTGCGAATCTCCACGGATAGTGCACCACCGATCGAAAAAGATTTTGAAATCACAGTTCTCTCCAGCGAAGCTCATCTCTATACTCCACCTATGGTGGAAGAATCGTCATTTTTCGCACAATATCTTCATTATATCCTCATGGGAGCGCTTGCTTTCGCAGCGATTTTGTCCAATTTCATCTGGTATCGAATTTCCAAGAGAAGGTAAGCGTTTTACCTTCTTTTTTCTATTTCCATTCGATTTCAAGGATGGTATAATGATTGTGCCAGAAAGAACAAGGAAGGAGCTAATTATACAGTGGGCGCTACCATTCAGATTACTGAAGAAAAGCTTGCCAAGTTGTACGCAGTGATGGACGAAAATAAGAAAAAGCCGGGTCCATTAATGCCTACACTCCATGAAGCACAAAAAATATTCGGATGTGTTCCTCTTGAAGTCCAAAAAGTAATTTCGAAAGAACTCGGGGAAAGCATCGCGAAAATCAACGGAGTTGTCACGTTTTACGGACAATTCTCCATCGAACCCAAAGGGAAAAACATCATCTCAGTTTGTTTAGGAACCGCATGTTATGTTCGCGGCTCCCAAGGGATCCTTGATGCATTCTCAGATGAACTGAAAGTCAAAGTCGGAGAGACTTCCGAAGACGGAATGTTTACTGTCGAAGCCACCCGTTGCATCGGAGCATGCGGTTTGGCCCCGGTCTTTACAGTCAACGAAACGGTCTACGGAAACGCATCTGTCGCCAAGGCTAAAGAAGTTCTCAAAGGAATTCAATAGTATGATCAAGCTCGAATCCATCGTTGAGAAGTACCAATGCCGGATCTACACGACGTCGATCTATGACCCGATGAAGGAAATCCGCTTTGGATTCTGCGCCGATCTCATGAGCGATGCGCTCATGATCATGAATACCGTCAAAGAGACTGGAATTTTGGAAGATACGCTTCTAATTACAGGACTTGCGACCAACCAATCCATACGAACCGCAGAGATGCTCGACGTCGAGGTTGTTCTCTTGGTTCGTGGAAAAGTACCTGCACCGCAAGTAGTCACACTCGCGGAAGAATCAGGAATTATCTTGATTGGAACCAACTTGACGATGTTCCAGACGAGCGGTTTGCTCTATCAGGAAGGCGTCAGAGGCATTCCCGGTCATGCTAGCACGTAAACATTTCGACATCCAAGCGGGGAATTACGACGAAGCCGGAAAAGCCGCGAGCGAAATCAAACGGACACTCAAACTCGAACATTGTTCGAAAGAACTCATCAAACGAGTCAGTGTGGCTTCTTACGAAGCGGAAATCAACATCGTGATTCATTCTGTTGGTGGGTTTGCGGACTGCACCATCGATGATCATGCGGTGTATCTCCAGTTTGTCGATCATGGTCCTGGCATCGCCGACATCGCGCTTGCGATGACGGAAGGATACTCTACCGCAAGCGATGAATCCAGACTCAACGGATTCGGAGCTGGCATGGGGTTATCGAATATCCAAAAAAGTGCCGATGAGATGACGCTCATCTCGGATGTGAATGGCACGATCCTCAAACTCAAGTTCCATCGTGAGGGAGATGATTCCCATGATAGCGAGTAATTGGCGTTTGAAAGATTGGACGTTTCGCACGAGTCCCGAAACATGGAACCATGATGTTGTTGGGCTTTATGCTAGCGATTTGTTATCGAACGTCTTACGTCATGCCGAAGCGAAAAACGCCCTCGTCACCACGCTTTCGAATATGAACGTGATTGCGGTGGCTTCGCTGGCCAATCTTCCACTTGTCATCTTTTCCGAAGGCAAAGAGCCTTCCGAAGCGATGATTGAAAAAGCCAACGAAGAAGGTGTCGCTCTCCTCGTTGCCAAGGAAGATTCTGTTCAAGTGATTCGTGCTTTACTGGAAGCGAATCTCTTATGAAATTTCATTACGATCTTCATGTTCATTCGGTCTTGTCCGCTTGCGCGGATGTCCTGATGACACCCAATAATATACTCAACATGGCTTCCCTCAAAAACATCGATATTCTTGCGGTGACGGACCATAACAGTCTCAAACAACTACCGATTCTTGATGAAATCTCCGCCAGCTACAACATTCTTCTGGTATACGGGGCGGAAGTAGAACTCCATGATGGTAGTCATATCCTCTGTTATTTCAAGTCCTTACAAGATGCGATGCAATTCGACGCTTTGTTGGAATCTCATTTGTCAGTTTCTTCTGAGATTTCAAATGTCGAACGACAAGTCCTCACCGACTTGTATGATGAGCCACAAGAATTGATTCACTACCGCTTAGGTGGGCCAACCACGCTCACCATGGATGATCTTCTCGAAATCCTCGAGAATTTCGATCATCTCCGTGTGTTCGCGCACCTTGATAGGTCCAAAAACAGCGGAATCCGTTATCTTGGATCGGTCAAGATGGACGGGGCGGAACTTACGAAGTATGCGAAAGAAGAACTTCAAGGAAGATTGAACGCAATCGGACTTCGAATTTTGCATAATTCGGATGCGCATCAAATCGTCGATATCGCGGAATGCAGCGAAGACAATGTTCTTGAGATGGAATCACTTTCGATGGAAGAATTCTTCCGGGTGATGCGTCATGGATGATTTGTCTCTGTTCATGCTCGACATCGTCGAGAATAGTTTCAATGCGCATGCCAAAACGGTTACGGTAACACTATCAGACTCCATTCACGAGAATCGACTTTCTTTGGAAATCATCGATAACGGCATCGGCATGGATCAAACGACTTTAGAAAAAGTCACAAACCCATTTTACACCACAAGAACAACGAGAAAAGTTGGTCTTGGCATTCCCTTCTTTCGCGATAGCGCGCTTCAAACAGGAGGCGACTTCGCGATCGAATCGACACCGAACGTTGGCACCAAAATCAAAGCCATCTATGTCTTGAATCACATCGATACGCCTCCCCTCGGAGACATCGCGCAAACGATTCAAGCCATCCTCGTCGACCCGCGGATGGAACGCTTTGTTTTTGATTTCATCACGGATGTCGACACGTTTCATTTTGACACCGACGAGGTCCGAGCCATTCTCGGCGACGTACCTCTCACGGACGTCGGGATTCTTGGATATCTCAAGGAATATATTCATACTTCCATTCGCACAATCAGAGGAGGAGCAATATGAAATCATTGGAAGATCTCAAAAAGCTTCGAGAAAAGTCCATTCAAAGCATGAACATGCGTTACGTTGAAAACGGCGTCCGCGTTCAAGTTGGTATGGGGACCTGCGGTATCGCCGCGGGCGCACGCGCAGTGCTCAATAAGTTTCTCGAAGAAATCAATGCCAGAGAAATCACAAATATCACGGTCACCCAAGTAGGATGCATGGGCGAATGCGCTTTTGAGCCCATTGTTGAAGTGGTGGACGCCAACGGTGATTCATCGATTTATTGTTTGGTTGATGAACGCAAAGTACCGGAAATCATCGAAGAACACATCGTGAATGGTGTGCGACTCGATCGCTATCTTCTCTCCGGAGTCAAGAGGTAAATATCATGCTCGAAAGAATGCACATTTTAATCTGTGGCGGTACGGGATGCATGTCTTCGCATTCCAAAGACATTCGTTCCGAGTTCGACACGATGCTTGCAAAATACGAAATGTCCGAAGAAACCAAAGTCGTTATGACGGGTTGCTTTGGCCTTTGTGAAAAAGGACCTGTCGTGGTTGTTTATCCCGACGAAGTTTTCTATTCGCATGTTTCCGTCGAAGACGTCGAAGAAATCGTCAAAGAACACGTCGTCAAAGGACGCGTTGTTGAACGATTGCTCGTCAAAGACCCCATCGATAAAAAACGAATTAAAAACATGAGCGAACTCAAGTTCTATTCCAAACAAAAACGAATCGCTCTCCGTAACTGCGGAAACATCAATCCGCTTGAAATCAATGAATACATCGCCAAAGACGGTTACTTGGCTTTGGGAAAAGTATTGACTGAAATGACACCGGCGCAAGTCATCGAAGAAATGAAAAAATCAGGTCTTCGCGGACGCGGTGGCGGTGGATTCTCCACCGGTATGAAATGGGAGTTCGCCGCAAAGTCTGTGGACCCACAAAAATATGTTATCTGTAACGCCGACGAAGGCGATCCCGGTGCCTTCATGGACCGTG
>JAQVKB010000141.1 GCA_028694875.1 Candidatus Izemoplasmatales bacterium | reverse complement strand
AACCTATGATGAAGAAATGAAAGATTTAACCTTGAATCTTGCAATCGTTCAATATGATGGCTTGAATTTCAAGATTGGCAACAACATTCGTTATCCACGAAATTATTCCTTTGAAGAAAATGAATTACAGATTTCAAACAAAGTCAAAGCCTATGGATATACCTATGTTGCCAAAGGGAACTCGAAGCCTCATTATGTGTCGCCACAAGATCCCCTCGTGAAAGTCCTTTATGAAACCTACCAAAAATATACCAAAGATACCGAAACACCTCTTCTTACCATTGGCGGTGGAACCTACGCAAGAACCTTGAAAAAGGCCGTTGCGTTCGGACCCAACCTCCCAGGAAAAGAAGATTTGGCTCATCAAGCCAACGAATATCTGATTGTCGAAGACATGATTCTTGCGGCTGCCATCTACGCGGAATGCATTGTCAAACTCGCGGGAGCGAACTAACCGATGCGGTTACGCAGAATTCCACGGGCGGAACAAGTGATTCTCGATCATCCTGAGTGGGTGATTCCCGAACCGAAATCCATGCAAGGGAAATGGCAAGAAGTTTTTGGAAACAACAACAAAATACAATTGGAAGTAGGCTGCGGGAAAGGCCAGTTTTTGATGAAACTAGCCAAGGCGAATCCTGATTGCAATTACATTGGAATTGAAAAATTCGATTCTGTCATCTTACGTGCCCTTGAAAAACTCTTGGATGAGCCTCTCTCCAACCTGCGTTTGATATGGGCCGATGCGGAAGACATCGATTTGTTCTTTCAAAAAGGGGAAATTGATAAAGTATATCTCAATTTCTCAGATCCATGGCCGAAAAACCGTCAAGCGAAACGAAGACTCTCACACCCGAATTTCCTCGCTCGGTATGCGCGTTTCTTACAATCAGGACAACATATTGCGCTCAAAACGGACAATTTTGGACTTTTCTCTTATTCGATGCTTTCGTTTACCGCTTCGCCAGATTTCCGCGTTTTGGAACTTGATCTACAACGTCAGAACAATCCTGATAATGTAACTACTGAATTTGAAGACAAATTCATTGCGATGGGGAATTCCATTTTCTATCTCGATGTCGATCGATTGGAGCTATCAACATGAAACCATATTACCGCGAACTTGTCGATTTACCCGGTGTATCTAGTCACGAAAAAACCATTCGCACTTTTCTCAAGAGCCATCTCGAACCGTTGAGCGAGAAGATTCTCCAAGACAAACTTGGATCGATTTTTGGCGTCATTAATGACCAGGTCGATGGTCCAACCATCATGATGGCTGGACATATGGATGAAGTCGGAGCGATGGTTGTTCAGATCAACGACAAAGGATTTTTGAAATTGATTCCCATTGGGGGTATCAATCCTCCCGTCATGCTTTCACAACACATGGATGTGATTTTGGAGGATGGTCGGAAAGTTCCTGGCGTGATTGGGGCAAAACCACCACATTTATTGCGCGACAATACCACCAAACAAGTCACCGACTTCGACGACTTCGTGTTGGACATTGGTGCGGATTCCAAAGAACATGCCGAACAACTTGGCATTCGAATTGGTCAACAAGTCACCTTCCGCAATGATTACACCGTCACGGCAGATGGAAAAAAGATTATTTCCAAAGCATGGGATAATCGTTTTGGATGCGCGATGGCGATTGATTTGTTGGAAAGCGTCAAGAAAGAAGATCTTCCTTGTCGCTTTGTCGCAGGAGCGAACGTCCAAGAAGAAGTGGGTCTTCGCGGCGCAACAACATCGACGTCTCTTGTCAAACCAGATATGTTTATCGCGGTCGATTGCTCACCCTGCTCGGACACCTTTGAAACCAGTGACACCGGCGGCACATTAGGAAAAGGATTTATGATCCGTTTCTACGACCCGAAAGCAATCATGCATCAAGGCATGAAGAAATTTGTGGAAGAGGTTGCGACGAAGAACAACATCCCCTTCCAATATTACAAATCCCTCGGAAGCACTGACGCTGCCGCGGCACAACTGAATGAAGATGGTGTTTTGGTATGCACCATCGGCATGCCAGCGAGATACATCCATTCGACGACGTCGATGATTCATACGGATGATTATGAAGCCGTCAAAGCCGTGATTCTCGCGATGCTCAAAGAACTCGATTTCAACAAGATCAACGAAATCAAATCCAACGTTTGATCTTTTGAAAAATATATTTCTTAGGAGACCACATATGTGGCTTGGAAAGGAAAAAAAATGACGAATACCGTACCAAAAAGCAACAAAGAAAAAACCAGAGAATTGACATTGCTCGCGATGTTTATCGCGATTATTGCCGTTCTCGGACTCGTCCCAAGCGGACTCGGATCGTCCTCGCTCGGATTCATTAAAATCACAGCGAACATCGAAGCGACGATCATTCACATCCCCGTGCTCATCGGCGCTGCGATGCTAGGCAGAAAGATGGGTTTTTATATCGCAACGGCCTTTGGCGTCGTCTCGTTGATTGCCGCGTTCATTTACGCGAGCCCATTCTTTATTTACCCTTGGGTTTCTGTTCTACCCCGGATGATCTGGGGACTGATGATTTTTGATGTGGCCCAGTTCTTCTCGAAGCGCATCAAAAATCAATACGTGGCTTTTGGCATCGCCTTCTTTGTCCTCACCTTGATTCATACGTTGCTTGTCTTGAGTTTATTATGGACTTCGTTTACGATGGTCATGGGTTATGATTCATTAGGACAAGCTTTTGGACCCTATATTACCTTCTTGATTACGTATTTGGTTCCTGTTGCTTCCTTGATTGAAGCTGCGCTCGCCGCTTTTATCGGTGGCGTACTGATTGTTCGTTTGAAAGCTGCGAGGGCAAGACAAGAGCGTGATGAGGAATGATTGCTTTACTGGACTTAGGAAATACTACGATTGCAATTGGCGTTTCCTTTGAAGGAAAAGAAATCGATCGAATCTATCGGCTCAATACCGAAAAAACAAAATCTGCGGATGAATACGCGATTACGCTGAATCAGTTCTTAAAAAACGTGCAACACGTTGTTATTTCGAGTGTTGTCCCTGAGCTCAACAGTGTCTTCAAGGAATACTTTGAAAAAGAATTTGAGATCAAACCCGTATTCTTAGGATATGGCGTCAAAACCGGGCTTAAAATCACGACTGACAATCCAAAAGAGGTTGGTGCCGACATCATCGCCAACGCAGTGGCCGCCACATCACTCTACGATCGTACTTGTTTGGTGATTGATCTTGGAACCGCGACGACGATGACTTACGTTGAAGAAGGAAATCTTCGTGGTGTGGTCATCGCGCCAGGATTAACGACTTCGAAAAACGCGTTGATCTCGAAAACTTCTCAGCTTCCACAAGTGGAATTGGAAGCACCGAAAAAACTGATTGGCACGAACTCGGTGGATTCCATCAAATCCGGCTTGGTCTATGGCCATGCTTCGATGTTGGAAGGGATGATTTCGCGAATTCGTCTCGAAGTAGGCAAACCCGATTTGCGAATTGTCCTAACCGGTGGTCATGCCAAAATGATTGCTCCGCTAGTAGGCGGTGCGATCACGATGGATGAACGGTTGATCCTCAAAGGATTACTTCAAGTTTATCGCAAAAATATCTCGTAATGGAACTTCTCAAATGCACACAACCCGTGTGCATTTTTTCTTCATGTGTGTTACAATAAAACCCGATAGAAGAGGTGATATTTTGAAACGACTACTTCTGATAGATGGCAGCAACCTCCTGTTCCGCGCGTATTACGCCACCGCAGCGATGGGCAATATGATGCAGAATTCTCAAGGGCTTTATACCAATGGAATTTATGGATTGGTTTCCTCGATGCAACAAGTCCTGAAAATGGATTTTACCCATCTCTTGGTCGCGCTTGATCCCAAAGGGAAAACACATCGTCATTTGACGTATGAAGCCTATAAAGGAACACGAAAAGAAGCACCTTCTGAACTCATCATGCAGTTTCCATATATGGCGGAGTATCTTGAAAGTGCGAATATACCTTATTATAGTCAAGACACATATGAAGCGGATGATATCATGGGCTATTGCGCCAAACATTTTAAGGATCAATTTGATCGCATCACGATCATTTCCAACGATCATGATCTGATGCAACTTCTTGATAAGAACATCGATCAGTTGGTCTCTCGGAAGGGCTTTTCCGAA
>JAQVKB010000140.1 GCA_028694875.1 Candidatus Izemoplasmatales bacterium | reverse complement strand
TGTCGTATGTTTTCCTCTTCCCAATGCTTCCGAGATCTCATCTGTCGCAAGGTCGAGGGAAGGATCGAGGACATTGAGCAAACTGCTTTTGCCTGCCCCAGTTTGACCTGTTAACACATTGACTTTTCCATATACCGCATTCTCAATCATTTCTCTTCCCTCTCCTGTTTTGGTCGAGAATAAAATGACTTCGAAGTATTTGGCATAATACGAGAGTGTATTCTCAAGAGTTTGTCGCTCAATCGCGTCCAACAAATCGACTTTAGAGACGATGATGACAGGACGTACTCCATGATATTCTACAAGAGCGAGAAACTTATCCAGAAGCAACGTGGAAAAATCAGGCCGTTTGGCCGAAGCGACGAGCAAGGCTTGGTCGACATTGGCAATCGAAGGACGAACTAAATCGTTCGTGCGTGGCATGACCTCTTTGATGGCATCCTCATCAAAACGAACAAAATCACCGACCTTGGGATCGATTTTTTGATATCGAAACAGTCCAATCGGTTTTAAGTTGATGGTTTGTCCTGATTCATCGACGACCGTATAAATTCCGCCGATGAGTTTGATAATTCGTCCTTGTTTCAAATGGTTTCCTCCGAGAAAAGCTTACTACCATTATACTTCATGGATGAAAAAAAAAGAAGACTTGCGTCTTCTTCCTTACACGTTTTTCACGTAGCGAGCGAAATAAGCTTGACTGTGCGCGCAAACTGGGCAAGTCTTCGGTGCATTCTTGCCGACATGAATATGTCCGCATTCCAAGCAAATCCACATTTCGGTATTGTTGTCAGAGGAGAAAATCTTATCGCCTTTGAGGGAGTCAAGAAGCGCAAGATAACGCTCTTCATGACGCTTTTCAATCGCGGCGACCGCTTCAAACAAATAGGCAATTTTGTTGAAGCCTTCTTCTCTTGCGACTTCCGCAAAACCTTTGTACATATCGGTCCATTCGTAATGTTCGCCAGCGGCGCCATCAATCAAGTTCAGTTCAGTTGTGGGGATTTCGCCACCATGAAGCAACTTAAACCATACTTCGGCGTGCTCTTTTTCGTTGTCCGCGGTTTCCGCGAAGAAATTCGCAATTTGGACATAACCTTCTTTTTTTGCGACACTCGCGTAATAGGTATACTTGTTTCTCGCCTGGGACTCGCCCGCAAATGCGGTCTTCAGGTTTTCTTCGGTTCTTGAACCTTTGAGTTCCATGAAAATTCCTCCTATATTCTTGATGAAATTATTGTATCACAAACTTGTTTTGGAAGGAAGACTTTGAGGAAAATCAGTCTCCAAAGACAACGCCAATGTCTTTCGCGGCATTGACCAAGTCGCCTTGTGGGTTGACGCGTCTGGCGCCACCACGGCTGGTTTCACCCATTTTACCGCCACCCACGACATCTTCGATGAAGACAGTGGACATCCGGTCGTTTTTCACGGTCACCATTTGGCCAAAATCACCACGGGCAATCATATCGACGGCATAAGAACCATATTTGGTGCCAAGGACACGGTCAAACGCATTGGTAACACCACCGCGTTGAATGTATCCAAGATTGGTATAACGAACGTCTTGACCTGTGACAGGACTTACCAATTTGCGAAGCTGTTCGCCAATCAGTTCACCAACGCCACCCAAACGGACGGAATCCGCGCTGGTTTTGTCAATCATTTTTACGGTCACATCGCCATCAATCGGTTTGGCGCCTTCGGAGACACAAAGGATCGTGAATTTGGATCCTCGTTTGTAACGATCAATCACTTTTTGGGCGACTTTTTGAATGTCATAAGGAATTTCAGGAATCAAGATGACATCGGCACTCCCGGAGATTCCGCCTTCCAGCGCGAGCCATCCTGCATTACGACCCATCACTTCCAAAATCATCACACGGTCATGTGAGAACGCCGTCGTGTGAAGTGCGTCCAGTGCCAACATGATGTGATCCAACGCGGTACGGTAACCGAAGGTGATGTCCGTAGCAGGGACATCGTTGTCAATCGTTTTCGGAATTCCGACGACGTTGATTCCCTTTCTGGCAAAATCTCTCGCGGAAGTCAAGGTGCCATCTCCACCGATAATCACAAGGGCGTCAACGCCATGTTTTTTCAGGTTTGCGATTGCGACATCGGAGACGTCCTTGTAGACAACATTGCCAAATTCATCTTCCATGCGGAAGTTGAAAAGATTGTCTTTGTTCGAGTTTTTAAGAATCGTTCCGCCTTGATGGAAAATCCCGGAAACGGTTGAAATCGTCATGTCCATATACTCATCGAGGTAAAGTCCGTGGTATCCACCCATGAATCCGACCACTTCATAACCGTATTTCAAAATGGCGGTACGGACCACGGCACGAATGACGGCGTTCAAACCTGAACAGTCGCCTCCACCGGTTAATAATGCGATTTTTTTGATGTTTTGTTTCATTCTAATCATCCTTTCACGATGAAAAATCACTATCTAGTATACCAACAAGAAGTGTGAAAATCAAACAAAATGGGGACGATGAAATCACTTTCTTTCGGATTTCATCCGTAGTTGACCACAGGCAGCGTCGATATCTCCGCCTTGTTCGCGACGCAGCGTCGCCACGATCCCTCTTTTGATCAAACGATCAAAAAATCGTGAGGCCGTTTCAGGATCTGTCTTCTGATGGTCAAACTCACTGACGGGGTTATAAGGAATCAAATTGACATATGCGTTCAACCCTCTTAACAAGTCAGAGAGTTCATCGGCTTGCGAAATCGAGTCATTGACTCCTCCGAGCAAAATATACTCAAAAGTCACACGTCGTGAAGTTTTATCAAAATAGACTTTGCATGCTTCAATGACTTCCGCCAAAGGATACCGTTTGTTAATTGGCATCAAGGAAGTGCGCAGGGCATCATTGGGTGCGTGAAGACGAATCGCAAGATTACTACGAATCGGTTCTTCCGCATATTGATAGATGCGTGGCACGATGCCACAAGTGGACACGGTGATGTGTCGTTGTCCTATGGCGAGTCCCATGTTGTCGTTGATAATCTTGATAAAATTGATCACATTATCGTAATTGTCAAAAGGTTCGCCGGTCCCCATCACGACCACGTGGCTGATTTTGACTTGAAGCAAGTGCTCGACCGTCAAAATCTGAGAAACAAGTTCGAAGACTTCTAAGTTTCTGGTTCGTTTCTTCAATCCAGAGGCGCAAAACGTACACCCCATCGAACAACCAACTTGGCTGGTGACACAGAGTGAAAGTCCATATTCGTGGGTCATTAATACGGACTCGATCGCAAATCCATCTTGTAGCGAAAACAAGAATTTGACCGTTCCATCTTCGGAAGTTTGGCGAATGATTTCATGAAGCAAATCAATCGAATAATGTTCGTCCAAAAAACCACGCAAGGTTTGTGGAAGATTCGTCATTTCTAAGAAATCGAGTTCTTTTTTACGATAAACCCAATCAAAGATTTGACTTGCATTAAACGATTTGAAACCTTCTTCCACCAACTTTTGGGCGAGTGCTTTTGGGGTATATGATAAGATCGGTGTTTTGGACATGGAATTTCCTTTCTATTCTTTTTCTTTTCGTTTGGAAACGAGAAGAATGGACATGGCATAAAATATCAAAAATGTCGCGACGAGGAAAAGTAAATGAATCCAACCCGAGACCACATTCCCGCCGATTTCAAACTGTACTCCGAGGAAACGCAAGACTTCGGAAGGAAGTGTGTCGAGAGACATCGCATGGTCCATCATCACTTGGCGTAAGAGAACTGCCGCATGAGAAGGTGGGAAGAATTTGATGATGGTTTGTAATCCTTCATTCAAATTTCCCATCGGGATATAGATTCCCGTAAGAAAACCAATAATCGTACCGACGACAATCGAGAGCGCCGTCATCGCATTCGACGACTTGATAAAGGAAAGCAGAAAGAATGCCATCGCGCTCGAAGCCGCGACATTGAGGATGACAATTCCTAGTACTTTCAGAATCGAGACAAACGGCAAGATACTTCCATGAAGGACGATGTAAATTTCAGCGAGCACAAACGTGAAAAGACTCATGAACAGTCCAATCACCATAGCACTCAAGATATAAGAAAGAACCAGCGCACTCCGTTTCATCGGAGAGGATAGAAAATCGCGAACGGTTTTCTTTTCTCTGTCATCTACCATAGATCGGAAGAGCA
>JAQVKB010000139.1 GCA_028694875.1 Candidatus Izemoplasmatales bacterium | reverse complement strand
GGAAAGGATGTCCTATGACCGTACCGTTGTACATAATAAACGGTTCTGTCAGTCCTAACAAATCCACATACTCTTTCATCAATTGATCCGGTCTTCCGGTCGCAACGGCAAATTTGATGCCTTGTCGACGGATTCTTGCAATCGCGTCGAGATTTCGTTTCGAGACAGACAAATCACTTCGAAGCAGTGTTCCGTCCATATCCGCAACAATCATTTTAATCATGCTATTCTCCTAAAAGACAAGCCCCAAGACGAACCATCTTGGGGCTTGGTAGTAAACATCGTGAAGGACTATTCGTCTCTCATGGTCGTGAAATAGGTCGCTTTGTGTCTTCTGTATTGAAGTTGAGGAATGATCATCATGAGCGGGATCAAGAGGATCGGAACAGCGATTCCTAACACTTTGGTAAGGAGTGTGGTTCCAGCCCAGAGGGTTGCCCAGTCAAACATACCCATCCAACCGATGACAGCGGGGCTATCGACGAGAACCGTCAAAACCCAAGCACTACCGAAGACTTGGATGATACCAGCGAAGAATGGAACGATCATCGCGCCAAGACGTCCGCCTTTTTTCGAAGCGAAGATCGCCATGGTGCCGTTGTCGAAGAACAACGCGATGAATCCGGCGATAATGAGAATCGGGGATTTGAGGATGATGAGGGTTGCAATCGCCACCATTTGGCCAAAGAAACCGAAGATAAATCCGAACATGACCGCATTCGGTGCGAAACCGAACGTAACGGCGCAGTCAACAGCAGGAACAGAACCTGGCAACAATTTTCCAGAGATACCTTGGAAGGATTCGGTCAGTTCGGAAACGAACATACGAACACCCATTTGGATAATTGCGATGTACACGGCGAAGTACGCGGTTTGTTCGAAGATATAAGTCGAGAAGAAATACTTCGAGGTGTCATACGTGAAGGTAGACGGTCCGAGGATCACCATGATCGTTCCGATAAAGACGGTCATGATCAATACGTTCGAAACGATATTGTCATTGAGGATGGAGAGCCAGCCAGGGAACTTGGCGTTTTCAACTTCGCCGCCCTTGCCTTTGAAGAGCTTACCAATGTTATAGGCGATCCAGGCACCAAACATTTGTTGGTGACCAACGGTAAAGCCTGCGCCATCGGTGACTTCGTTGGTCGCTTCGATGATGAGGTTCGAGGCAACTGCCCAGTAAGTACCAATCAGCAAACCGGAGACAATGATGAGCGGCCAGCTAACGGCGACACCGAGTGCACCTTCGAGAACCCAATAAAGAGCCCATAGAAGAACAGCGGATTGTTGGTACATGATGTGACCCGTGATGAACAGTGTTCTGATCTTCGTGTATTTGCGAAGTGCAACATACGCGATGTTGAGAACGAACGCAATGATCATCACGTATCCAACATATTGGAGTGAGTTGACCGTATCGAGCATTTCCGTCGCACTGGTTTGACCATAATATGGGTCGATAACGAGGGCGGTGATGCCGAATTTGTTGGTCAGAGCAAGGATGATTGGTTTGAAGACGTTGATCAAACCAGTCGTACCGACTTGCAGGATCTTGAAGCCAACGTACGTTTTGATGAAACCACCGAGGGCTTGGTACCACTTTCTCTTCAGAAGAAGATAACCGATGAAAACGACCGTACCAAGTAATAACGGTGCTTGTCCCAGGAACTTGTTAATGAATCCAAGGAACAAATCCAAAATGAATTGCATTTTTGACCTCCTATAATGTGGTGTGCGTGTGTAAACGCTTAACTTGCTTTCATCATAGCATTGTGCTTACAATTTTGTAAACGAAAAGTTAGTTTTTGCACATTTGTTCAATTCGGGTGAAATTTTTTGTAAGAAAGGTGTGAAATTTCCACAGCCTTGACTAAACATCTGACAATTCTTGTATTTTTATCTTGAAACAAACGCAAAAAGAAAAGGGAGCGCGAACGCTCCCACTAAGACTTGATTGTTGTTACTTTATGAGGATAAATATGGATGAGAAAACTTTCGATGGGGTAAGCTAGGCTCAGCAAAAACGCGAGTCGGAGTGAGTCATCCGCATAAGTAATGGGAACCATCGACATCACCAAAGCCATCGTAAGTCCTACCATCATGAATCCCAATTTGGTCCAGGAATCTACCTTTTTGACAATCCATCCACGGATCAACAAAATCAGTCCGAAGAATGCGAACACTTCAAGGATAGTGGAAAACGCAAAATACGAACTATACGGATTCGGAAGACTGGGATTCATGGAATAGAATAAGTCTGTCATATCATCTGTGATCCCAATCGAAGCAATCGTTAGGGCAAATAATACCCGAATTGCAAAGTGATACCACTGATCCTTCTTTTTCCACATTCGATAGAGGGCTATACCAATCACCCACAGTACTGCGATATATATGGAATCGGAAAAGAATTCGATCGCGATGAGTCCGGATGAAAATGCAAATAGTAGGAAGATTGCGATGGTCGTGATTATCAATGGTGTTGGTTCTGCCGAAACCATGGAGGTCATGTTCTGTTTCTTTCCATAGAGTGAAAACCACTGGAGGGTCATGACGGCGAACGTACTACCGACAATCATAGCCAAAGGAATATAGACATCCAAGGTCACCATCATGTGGAATGCGGAATCCGCAAACAAGATAATCAGCACCAACATATCCATGACCATTGCAAGTAAAGTGAGGGTCAATGTCACAAACAAACGCAATGATCGAAACAATTGAATCCGGTCTTCTTCGTCATACGTGCACACTTCAAGATAATGATTGCGCGCGATCACATACCAAATAGAGGCCGCGATTGCCGGAACAACAAATCCTAGAATGCCAATCCATATCTGATATGTGGTGTAACAGAGTGCGAGAAAGAGAATGTATCCACCCATAAGCATCATCGTGGTCGCAAACACTGTGTTTTTCATCACGAAACGATGGTGAATGGATTGGATTCCCGTCTTGGGATCATCGCGCGACCCTTGAAGAAGCTCGTCCACCGTGACATTTAAGATTTCCGATAATCTTGGAAGCAATACCACATCCGGGAACCCTTCTCCTGTTTCCCAACGCGATACCGCTTTGTTGGTAACTTGGAGTAAATCGGCCAATTCATTTTGCGTTAACTTCTTTTCTTTTCGTAAATCCGAGATAAATTTGCCACAATCAATGCTGTTCACGATATCACCTCGCATTCATCATACCAAAGATAGAGAAACTACACAACCCATCTATCATGGATTCACTCCACGAATCGTGGATTCCAACAAAAAAGGGAGTTGGCTCTCAAAAAGGCTAACTCCCATCATTTCTCGAATCATTTTCTGTGATATGTTATATGGTGCCAAAAAGACGATCGCCTGCGTCTCCCATTCCAGGTAGAATATAAGCGTGATCATTTAGTTTCTCATCAAGAGCACCTAAGAAAATCTTGACTTGAGGATCCATAGCGAGAATCTTTTCGATACCTTGTTTCACACCAATCAAAGAGACAACTGTGATATCGGTCACCCCTACTTGACGTAATTGTTGGATAGCCGCAACGATACTTCCACCCGTCGCTAACAAAGGATCGACAAGAAACACTTTCATTTGCGCGATCTCTTTCGGAGCTTTGAAATAATAGACATGAGGTTCAAATGTATGTGGATCTCGATACATCCCCAAGTGGGAAACATACGCATTTGGAAATAACTGAGTTATGCCATCGACCATTCCTAATCCTGCTCGTAGTATGGGAACCACCGCAACCCGTTGATCGATTTCGAAGCCCGTCGCTTTCATCATCGGGGTTTCAATCTCAACTTCTTTGAGGGAAAGATCGCGACTGATCTCATACACCATGAGCATCGTAATTTCATTGACCAAAGCACGAGCGAGTTGGTGTTTCGTTTCTTTATTGCGAAGAATCGTCAATTTGTGTGTGATGAAGGGATGATTGATGACCGAATAACTCATTTTGATTTCCTCCTTAGGCGTGATAGATGATGGTTCCTGTTGCGCCTTGGAGCGCTTCAGAAACATCTTCAAGACTCGCAATCAAAGCTTGACTGTCGGGTTTGTTGGTCACGAAATCCATTGAGGCGAGAACTTTTGGAAGCATACTACCCGGTGCGAAATGTCCTTCTGTCACGTATTGCTTCGCTTCTTCGAGGTTCATTTTCGCAATTGCTTTTTGA
>JAQVKB010000138.1 GCA_028694875.1 Candidatus Izemoplasmatales bacterium | reverse complement strand
AAATCGAGAGATTACTTATCTTTCTTCAGGCAGAAGAACCAGTCCACACAATTGATATCCGCCACTTCGCCATCCATTCTGGATTTGGCTGTACCACAGTTTGCGGCTGGGGAGACGATCAAGTCTTGACCTGGTCTCCAATCGGCCGGTGTCGCAACGCCTTCCTTGTCCGCTTTTTGAAGCGCCAAGATGATGCGTTTGATTTCATCGAAGTTACGACCCGTGGAAAGTGGGTAATAAAGAATCGTACGGATTTTGGCCGAAGGGTCGATGATGAAGACCGCACGTACTGCTTGGGTCGTGGATTGATTCGGTTGAATCATGCCAAACTTGTTCGCGACGTTCATCGAAATGTCTTCGATCAATGGAAACTTCACTTCCATGTGTTCCATGCCGTTCCATTTGATTTTTTCTTGAATCGTGCGCAGCCAAGCGATATGAGAATACAGGCTGTCGACGGAGAGACCGATGAGTTCGGTATTAAGAGATTTGAATTCGTCATACATTTTCGCGAATGTCATAAATTCGCTGGTGCAGACAGGCGTAAAATCAGCAGGATGTGAGAAGAGGATCACCCATTTTCCTTCGTAATCTTTCGGGAAATTGATGACACCTTGGGTGGTTTTCGCGGTAAAACTTGGGGCATCGTCCCCAATCAGGGGCATTCTGAAATACTCTTTGACTTCTTCCATGTTGATGGATCTCCTTTATTATTCTTTTTTATTTTCCAAACACGTCGGGCAGATCCCACAAAGATTCACTTGTTGTTTCAACACTTGAAATCCTTGAAGGCTGCCTTCGGTGTAGGATGTCTGAATTGGAGGGATGTCGTAAATCTTGCCACAAACTTTGCAGGTAAAATGGGCGTGATCATCGCGGGATGTCTCATAACGTTTTTCATTGACATCGGTATTGATGGCATCCACAAGCCCTTTTTCCACAAACAAAGACAAAACATTGTAAACCGTTGTTTTGGAGAGGGTTGGTAGTTCGGGAGCCAACGCTTTGTAGATTTGATCTACCGTTGGATGATCGCGACGCTCATCCATGTATTCATAGATGCGCAGCCGCGTGACGGAAGGACTAATGTCCAGTGATCTCATACGTTCCTGCAAGTTCTCTTGTGTCATGATGCAACATTCCTTTCGCCAGGATGAAGTCTACCTTCATCATAGCATAGTTCGGGTTTTGTGTCTTCTTTATTTCTGCATTTGGGTTAAAAACCAAATCGTCTTTTCGAAGCCAGACACATGGCTTTCTAGAAGCGCAACCGTGACGAAGTCATCTTGTTCGATGGCGAGAAGGCGCAAGGCTTTGATTTCCGCGACGAGAGCACGATAATCATCGAGGACCAGTGAAATGGTTTCTTTGACGGAAATATCCTCACTTGAACGCTCTTGGATTGTCGCGACATTCAAATACTCTTTGAGTGACGCGAAAGGGAATGATCCGAGCATCTTGATGCGCTCTGCGACTTCATCGGTTTTTTCAAAGACATCATCGTAGAGTTTCTCGAGGAAGAGATGAACTTGTTCGAAGTTCTTTCCAGTGACGTTCCAATGGAGATTGTGAAGTTTCGTATTGAGGACAGATAAGTTGGCAAGATAGAGATTGAGTGATTCGATTTGTTTTTTCATGGTAAAGCTCCTTTCAATCATTGTAATGATTACAATAATATAATAGCAACAATCCATTCAAAACGCAAATCATGTGCTCACCATAAAGCAATTCCATCTTTTTCAGCCCTTTTCTCCTTTAGGAGAAGCGTCCTCCCTTTTCATAATGATGAAATATTTAATATTATTTTATTGACAATAGTGTACGCCATACAGTATAATGATAGACGAGGTGGTTTTATGGATCCAAATTTAATGCAAAACCTAAAAAGTGAGTTGCGAAGAGGAACCCAAATGCTCGCGGTGCTCTCTCAACTCGAGAAGATGCAGTATGGATATAGCTTGCTTCAAGATTTGACGGAAAAGAACGTTCAAATCGAAGCAGGAACGTTGTATCCGCTTCTTCGAAGACTGGATACGCAAGGTCTTTTGGAAAGCGAGTGGGATACCTCGGAGTCTCGTCCGAGAAAATACTATCGGCTTTCCAAAGAAGGAATTCAGATTTACGAAGAATTAAAACAAGAATGGAAAGACATTGTGAGTGAAATCGAAAAACTCACTGGGGGGGAAACAAAATGAATGAATTAATGGAACGTTATATCTATGCTGTTGTGAAAAGATTGCCTGAAAAACAACGTGAAGAAGTCAAAAAGGAATTAAGATCCAACATTGAAGACATGCTACAAGGATCCAAACGGATAGAAGATTTGGAAGAAATCCTGACCCAACTAGGGGAACCAAGAATTCTCGCGAATGAATATCGCGATAAGCAACGACATTTGATTGGCCCGGCTTGGATGGATGACTATTTGAATGTCTTAAAAATCGTCATGGTCGTCGTGGTCTCGCTTGCTTTGGTATTTGGATTGTTTGAAGATTTGTTCAATACCGATTCCAACAACATCTTTGGTTTTGTTTTTGAAGTCTTTTTCAAAGCCATCGGAAACATGTGGGATGCGGCGCTCAGTGCTTTTGCGGTGGTAACGCTCGTGTTTGTCGGAATTGAAGCGGCGGAGTCCTCTCCCAAGAAGCGTACCTGGAAACTTCAAGACTTGCCACAACTTCCGAAAGAAGATAGTCCTAAAATCAAAAGAGGACATGCGATTGCGGGTTTGATCTTTGAAATCATCTTTGGATCGATCTGGATTTTCCTTCTCTATTACAATGTGTCTTATATCGGTTGGTTCGAAGAAGGCACAGGTTGGACTGTGACTGTACCTCTCTTCTCCAATGCGGCGATCATGACGTATATTCCTGCCTTTATTATCTCGGTCATCATTGGTATTGCCGCGGAACTCCTCAAAGTATTTTATGGCGCTTGGAACCTTCAAGTGGTTTTGGGTCATACGATTCACAAGTTTATTGCTTTCCTTGTCATGGTTGGATTCCTCTCCATGACCGACCTCATTAATCCACTCTTTACGGAACAAGTATTGTCGTATGGTGTCATGGATGCCACGCAAATCGCGGAAATGTATCATGGCATCGCGATTGGGATCATTGCGCTCACCGCACTTGGCGTGGTAGCCGATTTGATCAAGTGTTGGATTCTCTTCTTGAAGAGAGGAAGACAATCGAAATGAATTTAAAACGCTCATCCGAGCGTTTTTTCTTTCTTTACGGTCTTGAAACTCATGGAAGAATCAGTTATCATGATGTGCGGGGGTGTTGATTATGACACAAGATTTTCAAAAAACAGAATTAGTCTTTGAAGCATTGGCACAATCGATGGGCGCGTCAGATCAAGACGCGAAGACTGCGTTGGATTCTTTTCTATCAGCCCAGGGTCTTCCAGATGAAGACCAATATATCTTTGAAATGGCAATTACGCAGCGAGGCGTGACGAACGTGCTTTATGTTCGATACGCACCGGTTCCAAGCGGAACAAAAGGTTCTTCTGGAATCCAAATTGTGAAGGAACCGACACGTCACTACATCCATTTTACCGAGTCTCTTGAGAATTTTGATCAGATGACCAAGGGTGGAGCTGGGGATGTCATCAACGAGTACTTCAAAAGTCATAATCTGAAGATGGACATGTCCAAAGTTTTTATGCTCGCGAAGAAGCGAGAAGATGGATGGGTCGACATCTATATTCCTTATAAAGAGAAATAAGTTTGTATCTCGGCGACACTCCGGTGTCGCCTTTCTTTTTCCCGACGAAGATATACAAATACCTTGTAACATGTTATAATCGAATCGAACGAATTTGTCCAAAAAGGAGCTATTATGACCCACGAAAAGGAATTCTTTCAAATCTTGCAAGAAGAGCTTGTTCCAGCGCTTGGATGTACGGAACCCATCGCTATTGCATTTGCAGGAGCGAAAGCCAAAGAAGTATTGGGTGTATTTCCAAAACGAATTTTGGTTCGCTGCAGCGGCTCACTTCTGAAGAATATCAAATGCGTGAGCGTTCCGAACAGTTCGCTTCATGGTGTGGAACCGAGTGTGCTTGCGGGACTAGTAGCTGGAGATTCCAGCCTTGGGATGGAAGTCTTGTCGAAATGACACCGAAGGATGACCTTGAAGTCGAACGGCTTTTAAAAATCAATATGGTGAAAGTCGAGTTACTCGAATCTCCGTTGAA
>JAQVKB010000137.1 GCA_028694875.1 Candidatus Izemoplasmatales bacterium | reverse complement strand
ATGTCGTGAAGACAATCGATCGCACCAATCGAACCATGCCGGCGATGTTATGTTGATTCAGTGCCTCACGAAGAACATACCGTTCTGTCACACCAATTTTGATTCCTAAAATGACGAGGACATAGATCGCAATCGTGACAATCCCGATTCCACCGATCTGGATTAATAAGGCAAGAACGATCTTTCCAAAGATGGAGAGGGTTGCGGCCAAATCCGGGATTGTCGAAAGCCCAGTCACACAAACCGCGGATGTCGACAAAAAAATCGCGTCATACCAAGAGATGGCTTCCCCATTCTGAACGGAAAAAGGCAGTTTTAGTAAAAACATGCCAAGAACGATAATGCCAGCGAAGCTTAATACAATGACAAGCAACGGCGACAGACGTTTCTTTTTCAAATCTCCCACCCTTTCTCTCTTGAATGGATAATTTACTCCATAGATTATACTACGATTCCCTTGTTTTGACAAATGGAATCCGTGAAACGAAAAAAGTCCGGAAAACCGGACTTGTCAAAGGAATGGAAAGAGGATGAGTGCGGCAAGGAGACTCGAGAGTAAATTCACGAGATCATTGCTCATCCACCGAAGTCCTCTTTTGAGAACTTTGGATTGTGCGTCTTTTGAACCTGAGAAAACATACTCCGCTTGGACAGAAGCGCCGAGAATAGAGTCGATCATTCCGCCAAGGAACCCACCCAAAACAATCCACAGACTTGTCATCCAAATTGCGTTAAACAAAGCGTGCTCGAAGAGGATGGAAATCATCCCATAGAAGAAAGCAATATACAGTGCCCCAAGTAATGATGCCAAAGTTCCAAACCAGGAAACACCCCCGTTTTGCCCTTTTTCGATGATCCGAAATGTCAGAATAGAGACAGTTTTTCCCTTTGTCAATTCACCCAATTCCGAAGCCCAAGTATCCGCGTTCGAGACGGCGATGGCGATCACAGCCATGATCGAAAAGGTTTCGTTTCCAGAAAAATAGGAAAACATCGAGAAGAGAACAGGGGGCAGACCGTTAGCCATGACTTGAAACGCATCCCTGCGTCCTCCTTTGGTACCTAGATGTGCCCATTGGGCTTTTTCCTTTTGATGGAATTTCGTGAATAATGTCGATGCAATAAAGAAAAGCATGAGGATTATCCAAAGCAAATAGGTTCCAAAATAGTTAAGCGACGTGCCCACAAGAACGGCGGCGATGAAACCAGATAGATTCAAGGATTGTTTCCAGTAGGCAAGACCTGCGATGACCAAACTCGAAACAAAGCCAATCAAAAGATTCAACCAATCCATCTTGATCGACCTAAAGCAACAAAAGCAACAGGAATAATATCACACTCGTTCCAATCGGAACTGTGAGATTATCGATGCCGTCATGACTGAACAATTCGAGTAATGTCGCAACACCAGCCGGAATCAGTGCGACAAGGAATGCATAATATATGGAAGGACTTTGGAGGTAGAGCATCAACGGAATGACACTGACCACCCAAGAAATCAAGAACATGGAAAGACTACCAGCCAATGATTTTTCTTGGATTAATTTTCGTGAAGCGACGTTTTTGCCAATGATGGCAGCGAAACCATCACCATAGCCCATTACCAAGACACCAATCAAACCAACCCACCGATACTCTGGGAAGAATCCAAAGAAGAGGATTGTGAGAACCAATAACGAAATCGGATAGTATATCGTCCCCAGACTATCATTTTCTCCGCGTTCCATCGCTTTGACCAATTTTGTTTTATAAGAGATTGTATTCAATACGATAAAGATGGCGGGAACGATACTAGCCCAGTACCAAACATCAAAGAAAATCATCGCAATAATCCACCAATTTGAAACCCCAATATGGATGAATTTACGACTAGCCTCTTGTGAAAACCAACGAAGATGCAAACACAATGTCGAGATTCCTAAGATCAAGGTAATAAAGAGAACGGACACGACGAGTCCGAGAATATTATTCATGAATACCTCCAAAACGAATCAACTTATGAACCATCTTCTTGTTTATTATGGTCATGTCTTCTTCATTTTATCATACTTTTGATTTGCTGGAATCTTCGATGATGCGAACTCCTGAAATTTGATTTTCCAAGCCCTTCAAAGCATGATATAATGATGGAGGAAAGGCAAGGTGATGTCATGCTCATCTTATTAGGACCTAGTGCTTCTGGGAAAACCGAATCGGCGAAAATCATGATTAACCGATATCCGATCTCGAGAGTCGTCACCTGCACTACTCGTCCCAAGCGGATTGCGGAAATTGACGGATTTGATTATCATTTCTTTGATGAAGAGACTTTTTTCCAACACGAGAAGTTAGGGTATTTCGCAGAAACCGCGAAATACAATGGATACTGGTACGGAACACCAATGAATGAGATTGCGGATGACAAACTGATCATTCTCGAGCCCCAAGGATTGTCTTCGTTTTTGAAACTCCACATTCCTTCGATTGTCGCGATCTATTTGAATACATCCGAATCATGTCGCATTGATCGCATGCGCATTCGGAAAGACAAAGAAGAGGATATTGCCAAGCGGATTGCGTCCGATCGCGTCGATTTCAATCTCGAACGCATCGAAGGGTTGGACTTGATTGTGGACACGACCGAAATGACACTTTCGAACCTAGCCGATTTTATTTACAAGAATTATCACCGGATTTTGGAAGAAAAGAAGCTTGGTTATGTCCAAATCTCACTTTTTCAGGAGGACTAGATGGCCGCAACCATTCGAAAAGCCGTTCGTGCGGATGTTCCTCAAATTCTATCCTGTATTCGCGGCATCGCTGAATATGAAAAATTGTCCCATCAAGTAGAAGCTGATGAGGCGACGCTTGAAGCTTCGTTGTTTGATCGACAGGAAGCCCATGTTCTCCTCTGCGAAGAGGCAAAGAAAGTCCTTGGTTTTGCCCTATATTTCTATAACTTTTCGACGTTTAAAGGTCGAAAAGGACTCTATCTTGAAGACTTGTTTGTGTTTCCAAACCATCGTGGAAAAGGCTATGGAAGAAAATTGTTCCTCTCCCTTGTCCAAATCGCGAAAGAGGAGCACTGTGGTCGGATGGAATGGGTTTGTCTCGATTGGAACGCATCCGCGATTGATTTTTATACCTCTTTGGGTGCGAAACCGATGTCGGATTGGACAATCTATCGTCTGGATGAAATAGACCTTGAGCATCTATAAGCAAAAGGGTAGACAGAGAGAATCAAATTTGTTAAAATAAATTGAAAATTATTCATGAACCCATCATAGGAGGATTATAACAATGCCAATCAAAGTCACTAGCGAAAACTTCAAAAAGGAAGTTCTCGAATCCGAACTCCCCGTCATCGTTGATTTCTGGGCCCAATGGTGCCGTCCTTGCCTCATGCTCGGACCCATCATCGAAGAAATCGCGGAAGACATGGCTGGACAAGTCAAAGTCGCGAAAATCAATGTGGATGAAGAAGGATATCTTGCCAACCAATTCCGGATTTCGTCGATTCCAACCGTCATGCTTTTCAAGGGTGGAAAACCGGTGAGCCAAGTCATCGGCTTGCTTCGCAAAGAAGACCTGATTAAACGTCTCGGTCTCTAATCAATGACAGATGTCATCGTAGTCGGCGGAGGACCTGCAGGGGTCTCCGCCGCTATTTATCTAAAGCGGTTTAAGCTCGATGTGACCATCCTGATGAAGGATTATGGGACCCTTGGAAAAACCGATCACATTGAGAACTATTATGGATTTGTAGAACCCATCACCGGAAAAGAACTTTTCGAAAATGGGATCAAACAAGCAAAACGCCTTGAAATCCCTGTTCTTGTCGAGGAAGTTCTTGGAATCGATTATTTCGATCACTTCACGGTCAAAACCAACAAAGGCGAACATGAAGCCAAAGTCGTGTTGCTAGCGACAGGGGCGAATCGTGCTTCTTTGAAAGTCAAAGGATTCAATGATTTTCTTGGAAAAGGGATATCATTCTGTGCGGTCTGCGATGGATTTATCTACCGAAACAAACGCATTGCGATTGTCGGTAGTGGTGAGTTTATGCTCGAAGAACTAGACGTGCTCCGCAATTTCTCGACCGATTTGACGCTCTTCACCAACGGTGTTCCCTTGGAACACGATGTAGAAGGAGTTCAAATCGTTTCGGATAAAATCAAAGAAATCGTCGGAAATGATGTCATCACTGGCGTTGTCACTACCACTGAA
>JAQVKB010000136.1 GCA_028694875.1 Candidatus Izemoplasmatales bacterium | reverse complement strand
ATGTTCTTCATCCCTTCCATATTCCTTGAATGATTATACCATATCCTCCTTTGATTCAAAAAGGAGAAATGAAAAAAGACAACCGAAGTTGTCTTATTTTTGAATCGATTTACGCCAATCTGGCGCTTCTTCTTCTGGAGAGAAAAACTCTGTTAAGTGAATGATCTTCAAGTCTTGAAACTCAAAGAGGGAAGTCGCATAGAAAACCAAATCGCTTTCTTTCGAATCAATCCGGACAAAACTCACAATCGTTTCATGATCTTCACTTTCAATCGTTCGAAAAAGCGTGGTGTTCCATACTCCTGGATAGTTTTGATTGATGAAGGCATAGGATTCTCGTGAAAAGCTTTCTTTGGTGGATGGCCACTCAATCTCCGCACTTTCATGAAAGAACGGAATCAAATCTTGGAAGCGACGCTGATCCATCGCCAACCAAAACGCTTTGACGAGATTACTCTTGCTCGTGGATGGCATCCACAATCGCCTCGATTGCTTCTTTGGCTTGGGCGTCGCGGTCATACGCGCCCCAATGAACAATGGTTTCTGCCATGCATAAACCTCCCATGGCATCGATATCTTTTCTCATCCGACGAATTGCGGAGTTTCCTCCCCAAAACGCATTTTTGAGTTGTTGGGTCACGAGCAAGGCATATTTGAATTGATGCGTTGAAAAAGCGACTTTCAAATACTCTTTCATCACTTGGCAAAGTTGGAAAGCTTGGACCGGGGAAGCAATCACGACAAAATCAAATTCGGCGATATCAGGCCTGTTTCCTAAATGCCTTACCCCTTTGGTATTATCGCAAAGAAGCGGGACCATGCGAACGTTTCGACCCTCTTTTTCCAATGCATTCTTGAGTTGTTCTAGGACCGATAGCGTATGCCCTGTTTCGGAATAGTAAATGAATCCAATGTTCATGGTTTTCCACTTCCTCGATAAGATACAAGGGTATTGTATATAAACGAAACCACTTTGTCAACATTTATCACATTTGTGATAATTTTGGGCGGTTTTTCGTGCAAAAACCGCCGAATTATGATACAATTACCCATGCTTTAGAAAGAAGGTTTTTGGATGTTAGAATATCTTGGTTATTTGGCCAGTGTTGTTATTTTGATTAGTCTTTTAATGACTTCAGTACAAAAGTTACGATGGATCAATTTGATTGGAGCGTTGTTATTTGCGGTCTATGGTTTCATGATTTCTTCCATACCTGTTGGAATCATGAATAGTGGGATTGTCGTCGTCAACATCTACTTCCTTTGGAAGATGTATACCTCCAAAGATTACTTCACCGTACTGCCTTTGACGAATCGTACCCAATACTTTGAATATTTTGTGAACTATCACAAATCCGATATCGCCAACTACGCGAATATCAAAGACTTAACGATTGCCAAAGATGCCGTGGCATTCTATATTTTAAGAAATGCCGTTCCCGCAGGAGTCTTCGTTGGGGTTAAAGAAGACGAGAAGACATTATGCATCAAATTGGATTATGTGACCAAAGCTTATCGCGATTTCAAAATGGGTGAATATGTGTTCCGAAAGCAAAAGAATCTATTTACTTCCAAAGGCTATGAAACACTCGTCACACATACAGATAATCCGAAGCATGCCAAATATCTCCAAAAAATGGGATTTGTCAAAGTTAACGATAATACATGGCAATACAAGTTGGGATCATAATTACGTAAAAATGCAAACGCGGTAAATGCGAAATTGATTCATTCATTCGCATTTACCGCGTTTTTATATAATCTTTTTTTGAATCAATATGCTCACGGATTGAATCCACGAATCAAAGCGACCACTAGACATCAAATTTCCTCTCAAGCTTCGAAATCGGCCTGAAAAATAGGGATGAGTTTGAATCTGTGGAAGACTAGGTTGAAATCCGATCCAATTTTGATATCCTTCGACCCAAACAATGGTTGCTACTTTGAGAGCATCAACGACAGAATTCTGAAAATCGAGAATCGAATATCGATCTCCAAAGACATATCCATGAAACCCGCGTATACTTCTTTCAATTTGAAGATATTCTTCCCGATGGAGTTCTCCTTCTGAAAGGAAGTTGACGCAACAAAGAATTGTATCCATGAGACAGTCTTCGACAGTGTTTGATAAATTTCGCCACTTGATTTGTTTTTTCGCAAAATATCCGTAATATGGAATTGTATGATTATCAGGGATCAAATGAGAGCCTATTTTCCCAACATCATACATTTGCTTGATGATTTCCGTGTATTTCTCGGAATCATAGGTGATTCCAATGGTTTTTGGTGCAAAGGCAGTTAATTTATCCATAAGCATGACTGAAAGAGTTGGTGTCACGACATCATCGTAAGGGGCTGACGTGTTAAGAATCAAATAGTCTATTTTCACCTTCTGCACTTCCAGAGCGCTCCATTCATCGAAAACAATATCCAGTAATACAAATTCTTCCTGCTTCGAGATGACAGAGTCATAATAAAACTTGAAATGACGTTTTTGAATCTTGGAATCTTGAAATCGAACTTGTTCCTCCCAGCGATGAAAATGCGCATGAATATCCCAATGTAACATCGCTTGATCCACCTCTTGATTGGAAGATGTTGTCAAAATGTCAATATCTACTGAAAATCGAGTGAATTCCTGAAGCAAAAGGGATAAGCAAGTTCCTCCTTTGAAAAGAAAAATGATGTTTGATTTCGCAAGATACTCCAGTAATTGAAGGGCATAAATTTCTTTTTCAATAATCAAAGGATTCGCTCTTTGTGGACGGTTTTGAAAAGACCGAATCCATGATTCAGAAAAACTTTGTTGGAGTATCATTTCAACGCTTCTCCTGTCGCCCAATTCACAATTTCTGCCATTTTATCGCGAATACCTCGGTTTCGTGCATAATAGAGTAAAGTCGTAAAGTCGAGATTATATTCTTTGTAGAAATTCATCATGATTTCTTTCACTGTGTATGAATCAATCATTGGTGTCAGTTCTTGGTTGGCAACCAAGTCGACCAAAATCTTTTCCATTTTGGGAACAACGATATATTGAGTCGTAATAGCATTGGACTTGTCAATTGGAGACCGCTTAGGCAGAGGGAGCACAAAAACAATTTCATTTTCATACGAAAGGTTGTCGACATCCTTTTTAGGATTCCGACTCACAAAAAACGTAGAATTCAACTGAGTCTTGAGTTCGTCATAAATGGATGGAAGGCGATACTTGTCCCCTTCAATCACGATAATGTCTTTCAAAACTTGATGCGTCATAAATTGATTCAAAATAGAAATATCCCAGGCACTCATGAATAATTCGTCTGAAGAAACATATTTATTTTTCATCACAGCCGAATTCATGTTCTTCAAAACATCGAAGATTTGAGGAAACCCCTTGAACTCAACTTGGAAATCCTTTTTTCGGTATTGGTTAATGCGATAAATGGATGACGATAATTTGGTGATAACTCCAGCTCGCTTCAATTCATAAATACGCCATAGAAAGGAACTTTCCGACAAATTCTCATAAAAATTTTGGAAGTATTCTCGGATTTGTTCGATTTGTACAATTTCATCATGAAAGTATTGCTTGAATCCTTCCAAGACATCTTTTTTCATAGATTCACCTCACCAATGATTATACACATTACCTTGAATTCGCACAAGGTATTTGCGAATAATATAAGATTTTTCGCAATTACCCTATATGAAAGCCAAAAAAAGCGACCTTGATGAGGTCGCTTTTGAATGAAATATTAATTATGAACCAGTTCTTACGGTATTGATCATCGTGATGATGGCATCCAAATCCGCGGGATCAAAAGCCGTCATCGGGATGTAGGTACGAACTTGATCTTTGTTGTAATAGGTCATGTTCGCTTGTGCCCATGCACTGTACCAAGGATCTTCATTGTCGATGTTCGCAACAATCAAGTCATAAGCCTCTTCAAGACCTGTCGCATATCCTACGACTTCACTATTGAGCGCGACAACTTCAGGATCCAACAAGTAGTTGATGAACGCATGTGCGCCTTCCAAGTTTTCGGCAGTGTAAGGAATCACAAGGTTATCGACGAACACGAGAGCAGGATCTGGAATGAAGATATCAAATTCTGCTTGAACTTCTTCGATTGTTTTGCCTTCATCAAGTTGGATGTAGAGGCGATCCAAATAGTCCCCGGTGTACACAAACGCCATATCGAGGTTATCCGATTCGACTTCACGCTTCAAGGTGTC
>JAQVKB010000135.1 GCA_028694875.1 Candidatus Izemoplasmatales bacterium | reverse complement strand
GCGTGTCCAACCACGTTGGCGGTTGGAAAGAATGGAATTTCGGAATAAGAAATTTCATCCAACACTTCCATCGACGCCGTCAAATTACCAAGTCCAGAACCCAAAATCAGTAATGTTTTGGCTTCTTTAGGAATCCGTGGGCGAAGAAAGGACAACGCTTCTTTCAAGGGATGGCTCATCTTTATGCTCCCTTCTTCTTCCAAAAACGGAGCTTTTTCAAAAATTGAAGATGTTCAGGGCGCAAATACATCATCGCAAACGCACCGCCAATGGAAACCAATGGAACGCCGATGCTGAAAACAAGAGTCCCTGTTTTGATGGTGGATTTGACCAAGAAAGAAATGGTCTCTACCGTGCCATTCGACAACGTGACCGTCACACTCACGTGACCAAAAGCAATTCCTTTCACTTCTGTCGCACCTGTAATCAACAATACTGTTCCGTCACTCGATTCGGTGGAAAGGATGGTGTTGTTTCCTAGTGGAATCAACGCGGAAAAATCATACACTTCGCCTTCCATGATGGTAATAAGACCAATCGGTGGCATGAGCGCGTCATAAGACGCTTCCAAAGCCAACAATTCCGAATCAACTTCCTCTTGTGTCGCGTTTAAATTCAGTAAAATTGCGGAAGCATTGACCAATCCTTGGGAGAGAATCCCATAGGAAGAGGCACTATAGTGTTCGGGATTTAATAACAAGTATTCATCAACCTTCGCCTGAAGTGCTGTTTGATTCGCTTTGAGTACCAACAAATCCGTTACGGTGAGCAAGGAAGCTTGTACGGAGTCATAGACTTCTTGACTCAAGTCGTCTCCCGTCATCGTTTGATAGAGTTGATTCATCAACGTATCAAATGCGGTAAGCGAGTTGGGCGTATACAACGTACGATCAAGGGATTCGAGTTGTTGATAGTCTTCCAAAAGCAACGCATTGTCAACGCGCAATACCAAGAAAGCCAACGCGTCTTCGATTTGGGTTGCCAGTAAATCAACGTCCGCTTGAGAAACATTCAAATCGGCCAACACGGTATTGACATGCAAGTATGTGCCATAATCCATGACAGCTTGTTTGAATAACGCATAACTCGAAGCGGTATAAAGAATTTTTTCTTCATAATAGGCGACAATCGCTTGATTGTTCAAGGTATCGAGGGAATCTTTCTCGGCTCTTTCAATCAACAACAACATCGCTGTGGTGAAATCCGATTCCAAGGTACTCATCATCGTTTGATCCGTATCTTCATCGTTCATCGCCGCTTCAATACGGGCAATTTCGAGATCAAACTCATCCACAGAGTTTGGCGTATAAAGATCAAAATCGATTTCTGATAACGCATCAATTTCTGCTTGCAAGGTCGTTGGGTCGCCCTTCAATACTAGCAAATTGTAGAGATCTGCTAAATCCAACAGCGCTTGATCCACATCCGCTTGAAGTGCTTCATCATCTTCAAGGACGGTGTCTATGTTGGTGAGTCCATTCAAAAACGCCGTTCTGGATGTCAATGTATACACCAAGAGATCCATGGAGGTGGCTTGATCGTAGTTGTTTTGTAACGTCGTTTTGTCGGGACGTAAAATCAAAAACGCAAGGGCTTCGTTGATTTTGAGAAGCGTCGCTTCCACTTCTGGCGCGGAAGCGTCGGTGTTATTCAAGACTTGGGATTTGGTAAACCCGATCGACGCCATCAATTCATCATCAATCGTATTGTATCTTGTCGTGAACAAATTGAGGGTGGAAGGAATATATGTACTTCCGTCCAAAAGGATGGATTCAGCTTGATTATAAGCGGCTTGCAAATCGGTTTTGTCACCTAACAACACAAGAAGATTCGGGGCGTTGTCGATATCTCCTTCCAGCGCCGCGATGGCGACTTCACCGCTTGTCGGTTCATTCAAGATCGCTTCAATGCGATCGAGTTCATCCTGAAACAATTGAATGGAGCGAAGCGTATAAGGAGCCGTCGGTCTCGTTTTTTCCGTCAAATAAGAAAGCATCACCGCATCAAACGTATCCGCCGTGCACAGTCCATCGAGCAAGCTTTGTAAATCAGCGCTCATTTGATTGACATCTTCTTGGACCGCCAGCGGATCGGCGATCATCGCGTCGATGGCCGGAACTCCACCCAGCGCGGTGAGTCCTGATTCAAAAGCGGTATAAGAATCATTCTCATAGGTGCTATTCGCCGTTTGATCGGCGATCACGGCATTCACTTCATCTCGAAGTGCCGTTAAGGTCGTTTTATCGGCATCCGCAAAAACCGACGTGGTGAACACCCACGTCCAACAGAAACCGAGTATCAACAACCCTTGTAAAAATCGTTTCATAGGATGCCTCCTTTCTAAAAGACACGCGAATAAATCTCGTCAATATGGGCAAGATAGCGATCCATCGCGAACAATGTCGCGAGGTCTTCAAGGGTAAACATATTTTGAATCTTTGGATGACGAACAAATTCATCGCGGAAATCCAGCTTGTTTTCCCAACTGGATAAAGCCACCGATTGGACGAGGTCATAGGCTTCTTCTCTGGTCCAAGACTTCTTCAGCAAGCCGTCGAGTGCGGCTTGCGCAAACACTTGTCCACGGGTTTGATCGATGTTTTCCAACATGCGTGCTTCATCGACCACCAAATTGGAAAGTGTCTTCGCATATTTCGTGAGCATCGAATCCAACAAAATCGTCGCATCCGGTAGGATGATCCGTTCGACGGAAGAATGCGAGATATCGCGTTCGTGCCACAAACTGACATCGTCAAGCGCAGGAATCGTATAACCGCGAAGAACGCGGGCCAATCCACAAATGTTTTCGCTTTGAATCGGGTTTTTCTTATGAGGCATAGCCGAAGAACCTTTTTGGTTTTTGGCGAAAGGTTCCAAGACTTCACGAACTTCGGTTCGTTGTAAATGACGAATTTCCGTCGCGATTTTTTCAAGGGTCGCGCCAATCAGCGCAATCGTTTGAATGTAGTGTGCGTGACGATCGCGTTGGAGCGTCTGCGTCGAGATGTTCACACGACCAAGTCCTAAGGACTTCATCACATACGTTTCGATTCGTGGATCCAAAAACGCATAGTTTCCGACAGCACCACTCAATTTTCCCACTTCGATTTCGTTTCTCACGTGCAAGAAGCGCGCGAGTTGACGGTTCATTTCGTCATACCATAGCGCCCATTTCAATCCGAACGTGGTTATGTCCGCGTGAATCCCATGGGTTCTGCCAATACAGAGCGTCTTTTGATAACGAAACGCCTGATGTTTCAACACTTCCATGAAATCGCGGAGGTCCTTTTCCAATACTTCATTGACTTCCTTGAGCCGAAGGCCATAAGCGGTATCCACCACATCTGTAGACGTTAATCCATAATGAATCCATCGGCGCTCGGCGCCAAGGCTTTCGGAGACACATCGTGTAAAGGCGATTACATCGTGATGGAGTTCTTCTTCCAATGCCGCAATGCGATGAACATCAAATTGTGCGTTGGATTGAATCAACGATAATTCCTCTGAAGAAATCAATCCCATGTCATGAAGTGCTTCACAATTGGCGATTTCAACGGCCAAATAAGTATGAAATTTGTGTTCCTCCGACCAAAGGTCTTTCATAACCTTCCTTGTATACCTTTCAATCATGAGGACACACCCACGAGTTTGTCGTAACAAATCAACGTGTTTTCGAGCAAACATGCAATCGTCATCGGACCGACCCCACCAGGAACTGGGGTGATCCACGAGGCTTTGGGGGCAACTTTGTCAAAATCGACATCGCCTTGGATCACGCCATCGACTTTGGAAATACCCACGTCGATGACCACAGCGCCGTCTTTGACATAGCGATCATCGACCATTTTCGGTCTTCCGATTGCGACGACGAGAATATCCGCACGAGCACAGACTTGCGGTAAATCGTTGGTTTTGGAATGACAAATCGTGACCGTTCCGTTTCGTTGTAATAACAAATTTGTGACCGGTTTTCCGACGATTTGACTACGACCAACCACCACGCATTCTTTTCCTTGAATGGGGATGTCATAAGTTTCTAATAATTGGATGACGCCTTTGGGGGTACATGGAACCAAGCCGGGTTGGCCATTGGCCAACGCGGCGACGGAAGTGGGTGTGAATCCATCCACATCCTTCTTTGGAGAAATCAATTGGATGAGTTCTTCCGAATCCAAATGAGCAGGAATTGGGAGTTGTAATAAAATACCATGAACCGAGACATCGTC
>JAQVKB010000134.1 GCA_028694875.1 Candidatus Izemoplasmatales bacterium | reverse complement strand
TCCGTCCCGAACTCGTCGAAATCTGGGATGCTTCGTTACTCGGACTGGATCCTACAGAACTTGGACTTAAGGGGTCTCCCACGAAGGTCAAGAAATCCTATACCAAAGGCGTCAAGACGGCGGGGAAAATGTTTGAGGTGGAACCCAAAGAAGCCGCCAAAGTGATTCTCGACAAATTGAAAGAACAATACATGATTTAGGAGGATGAACATGACTAGTGCAAAACAAGGCGTGCTCGTGTTCATCGAGCAACGCGATTTAGAAATTCAAAAAGTATCGTATGAACTCCTTGGAGCTGCGAGAATCCTCGCCGACAAAAAGGGAGTCGCTGTGACTTGTGCATTGTTGGGATCGAAAGTGATTCCGTTTGCCGAGGAATTGGTTCAACACGGCGCGGACATAGTCTATGTCTGCGATGATCCACTGCTTCAAGAATATGTCAATGAGCCCTATACCAAAGCCCTGACAAGTGTGATTCGCTTTAGCCAACCCCAAATCGTCTTGATTGGCGCCACCGCCATTGGCCGTGATCTCGCGCCGAGAGTATCTTCTCGGATTCATACGGGTTTGACTGCGGACTGCACTCAACTGGACATCGATGAAGAAACCGGCAATCTCTTGATGACGCGTCCTGCCTTTGGTGGCAATTTAATGGCCACGATTGTGTGCCCGGATCATCGTCCACAAATGTCGACCGTTCGTCCTGGAGTGATGATTGCGCCGCGTCGTAATGAGAATGCAAAAGGAGAAATCATTCTTCATGATGCAGGATTGGTCGCATCCGACATGAATGTAGAAATCCTTGAAATTCAGAAAGAAAAAACCAAAAAGATCAATATCGAAGAAGCCAATGTCTTGGTCAGTGCTGGGCGTGGTATCGGCAGTAAAGACCATATGGGCATGATTTATGAACTCGCGGATTTGTTAAAGGGTGAAGTCTCTGGTTCTCGGGCTGTGATTGAAACAGGATGGCTCGATAAAGATCGGCAAGTGGGACAGACCGGTAAAACGGTTCGCCCTGATGTGTATTTTGCATGTGGTATCTCAGGTGCGATTCAACATGTCAGCGGTATGGAAGAATCAGGATTGATTATCGCCATTAACAAAAACAAGATGGCCCCGATTTTTGAAGTCGCGGACATTGGCATTGTGGGCGATGCCTCGAAAGTGATTCCTGAATTGGTCAAAGAAATCAAGATTTGGAAAGAAAACGCATAAAAAAAATCGCGCTTTGAGAAGAAGAAACTCCTCAAAACGCGATTTTTTATTGGATGGGGCATCGTAACAATGCAACTTGTTTTGGCGTTACTGGACTCAATTCGAGTTGGTTTGTAGGATGCGAGTAGATTTGATGGGAATCAAACAACTTCGTAAATTCTTCCACTCCCGCCAATACTGGAAATCCAAAGTTTGTTCCTTTGTAATGCATCGGGATGATGATACGCGGATGTATCAAATCACAAATGGCTTTGGCCGTGATTGCATCGATGGTGTAGTGACCGCCAACTGGAATCATGACAGCGTCAACGCCTCGCAGAACATCGACTTGCTCCTTCGTGAGAGGGCATCCCAAGTCACCGAAATGAGCGACGCGCATGCCTTCCGCCGATAATAGTGTGATGTTGTTTTTCCCACGACGTTCGCCATGATGGTCATCATGGAACGTGGGCAGGAACGATACGTCAAAGACAGGTGTCTTTAGCGGTTTCAGTAGCACACTAGCACGGTGATTGTGATCCTCATGTTCATGGCTACAAAAGACACGATTGGCTTGAATCTCGCCTAAAGTTAGTCCGGGAACCATATTGGGATGAAACGGATCGAGGACAATGGTTTCATAGCCAGATTCCAGAGAGAAACAAGAGTGACCATACCACGTGATTTTCAAAGTATCACCTCAAAACAGGTTGATTACGCTTCAAAGAATGCAAGAATGTCCGCAAAAGCGGTATCTTTATCGAGTTCATTCAAGACTTCATGGCGATCATTCTCATAGAGTTTCATCGAGACATGAAGGTATCCTTCTTTTTGAAACAACGCCACCAAAGCTTGGATTCCTTTGCCATAATCGCCAAGGGGATCTTTTTCTCCAGACATGAAATAAAGCGGCATTTCTTTATTGCCAAGACGAATGTTTTTGACATCGTTGACAAACTTAATCCAACGGAACATATCTTGATTGGCTTGAACCGTAAAGGGTTGACCGCACATCGGAGAATGATGATAGTATTGTTGGACTTCCTCATCTTTGGTTAGCCATTCTTCTTTGAAATCGCCAATGATTCCGTCTTTTTTCATGCGCGCAGGGTTCGCATCAATGGCCATGTTTTGAATCAAATTCGAAACATGCTTTTTCCCGCGGAAGAACCCGATGATTCCCGTTAACGCAATCGCCACGGAAGTCAAAGCTTGTGGGGTCATGGCGGTGCCAGAGATGACGGCCTTTTGATAGGTCTTGGGATCTTCCAATATGAGTTTTCTTGTTAAGAAAGAACCCATGCTATGTCCGAGTACGTAGGCAGGTAGTTTTGGAAACTCGTTGACAATATAATCGCGAACAAGGGTCACACCCTCAAACGCAAGTTTGTCTCCGCCTTTGTCGGCATAATGGACATAATCGAGCGTTTCGGTTGATAAACCATGTCCTAACAAATCGGCACCAATCACATGATATCCATGTTCATTCAAGAATTCTGCGAAGACGCCATAACGTGCAAAATGCTCACTTGCGCCATGGATAATGTGGACAATCCCTTTGGGAGTGCCCTTGGCTTCATACAAATAAATGTGGATCGTATTCTTCATCGAATCTTTCATCGTTAGCTTTTTCACGGTTTCACGCTCCTTCAATCACTAGTCACATTATATCATTATCGGTTTTTTTTTGAAAGTTCATTTGATATAATTGAAAGCGAGGTGATTCCAATTGGAAAAATACATTTTAGCGATTGATCAAGGAACGACATCCTCTCGCGCTTTGTTATTTAACAAAGACGGGAAAATCGTTTCCTCGAGTCAACATGAGTTCACGCAATACTTTCCAAAACCAGGGCATGTCTTGCATGATCCCGTCGAGATTTGGGAATCCGTCATTGTTTGTATCAATGAAGCGATGATGAAAGCCAAAGTTGCCGCTTCTCAAATCGCGTCGATTGGGATTACCAATCAACGCGAAACGACGGTCGTTTGGAATAAGACTACAGGAAAACCAATCTACAACGCTGTCGTTTGGCAAAGCAAGCAAACCAGCGATATCTGCGACGAACTCAAAGACAAAGGTTTTGAATCCACGTTTCGTGAAAAAACGGGATTGTTAATCGATCCTTATTTTTCTGGAACGAAAGTCAAATGGATTTTGGATCATGTGCCAGGATCTCGAGAAGAAGCTAAAAAAGGAAATTTGTTGTTTGGTACGATCGATACGTGGATTGTATGGAATTTGACTGATGGAAAACGTCATGTGACGGACTATTCCAATGCATCACGCACGTTGATGTTCAATATCCATACGCTTTCGTGGGATGACGAATTATGCGCGATTCTCGATGTCCCCAAAAAGATGCTTCCAAGCGTCATGCCGTCTTCCCATCTTTATGGGACCACAGCAAGGAATGTTTTCTTTTCCCAAGAAGTGCCAATCGGAGGAATTGCAGGAGACCAACAAGCCGCGTTATTCGGTCAAACTTGTTTCAATGTTGGAGATGTGAAAAATACTTATGGAACAGGCTGTTTTATCTTGATGAACACAGGAGATCGTCCTGTCGCCAGCAAGAAGGGCTTGTTGACAACGATTGCTTGGGGATTGGATGGAAAAGTCACTTATGCTTTGGAAGGATCGATCTTCGTCGCCGGTAGCGCTGTTCAATGGCTCCGAGACGGTGTTCAGTTGATTTATCGTTCCTTTGAGTCCGAAACCTACGCCAAATCCTGTGACTCAAATTTAGGCGTCTACTTTGTGCCTGCCTTTGTAGGGCTGGGTACACCCTATTGGGATCAAGATGCGCGTGGCGCGATGTTTGGAATTACCAGAGGAACAACGAGAGAACACATCATCCGTGCGACATTGGAATCGATCGCTTATCAAACCAAAGATGTGATCACCGTGATGGAAAAAGAATCAAAGCTCAAACTGAACCGACTTCGTGTCGATGGTGGTGCCAGCAAGAATGATTTCTTGATGCAATTTCAAAGCGATATCTTGAACACATATATCGATCGACCACTCTCAAGTGAGTCAACCGCACAAGGTGCAGCC
>JAQVKB010000133.1 GCA_028694875.1 Candidatus Izemoplasmatales bacterium | reverse complement strand
TCGACCGCGAGCACCGGGCCGTCGTGCTCGATCAGATCGTGGGCCAGCGTGAGCGCATCCGTCTCCTCGCACAGGCGCAGGTCGACGTCGGGCTGCGTCTGGAGCATCGCGGTCAGCATCAAATCACGGGACCACGCGTGCGTTGTTGAATAATATGGTTAAAGGTGTAACGGATGGTTACACGAAGATCCTTGATATCAAGGGTGTTGGTTACCGTGCATCATTGAAGGACAGCAAGACACTCATCGTCAGCGTGGGTTATTCCAATCCCGTTGAAGTAGCGATCCCGGAAGGATTAACTGTGGAGACTCCAATCCCCACTGAAATCTATGTCAAGGGCATCGACAAACAATTGGTCGGCGAGTTCGCCGCCAACGTTCGCAAGATTCGGCAACCCGAACCTTATCAAGGCAAAGGTATCCGTTATCGTGGCGAATTTGTACGTCGCAAAGAAGGAAAAACCGCGAAGTAATCGCAGGAAAGGTGAAAATTTATGTTTAAACCCGTAGACAAAAACGCGCAACGCATCAAGCGCCATCGTCGCATCCGTTTCAACATCGCCGGAACTGCGGAGAAACCGCGTCTCAACGTCTTCCGTTCGAACAAAGCGATTTATGCGCAACTGATCGACGATCTTGCAGGGCACACCCTTGCGGCCGCGTCGAGCATCGAACTGAAAGATGTTTCCGGAGGCAATGTTGAAGGCGCCAAAGCCGTTGGCACGCTGATTGCGAAAAAAGCACTTGAAAAGAACATCAAAACCGTCGTATTCGATCGTGGTGGATACATTTACCACGGTAGAGTCAAAGCTCTAGCCGAAGCTGCAAGAGAAGCTGGGCTGGAGTTCTAATGGAGGAGGTCAATCATGGAAGACAATAAAGTCAAAAGCCCTGATAGAGGCAGAAAGCCTTCCCGTGCTCCTCGTGGCGCGAAAAAGGAAGAAAAGTTGTACGAAGAGAAAGTCGTTCATATTGGTCGTGTGACCAAGGTTGTGAAGGGCGGACGCCGTTTCAGCTTCTCCGCGTTGGTCGTCATTGGCGACAAAAAAGGCAAAGTTGGTTTCGGTACCGGCAAAGCTAGCGAAGTTCCTGACGCCATTAAGAAAGCGATCGAAGACGCAAAGAAAAACATGATCGTGATTCCACGCAATGGGACCACGATTCCTCATCAACAAACCGGCACTTTTGGCGCCGCCAAAGTGTTCCTCCGTCCTGCTGTAGAAGGTACCGGCGTTATCGCTGGTGGCCCAGTTCGTGCGGTTTTGGAACTCGCCGGTGTCGAAGACGTTCTCAGCAAATCGTTGGGATCGAACTCACCGATTAACATCGTCAGAGCCACTGTCGAAGCGCTCAAGGAAATGCGTAGCATTGAAACGATCGCTGAGATGAGAGGACTCTCCGTGAAGGAGGTTCTACAATAATGGCGAAGATTAAAGTCACCCTTATCCGTGGATTGATGGGAAGAAAACCCAATCAAGTCGCAACTGTGAAGGCGCTGGGCCTGAACAAGCGTAACTCCTCGGTCATCAGAGAACAAAGCGAAGCGATTGATGGTATGATCAAAACCATCGCTCACCTCGTCAAAGTCGAAAACGTGAAGTAGGAGGTATCCCATGAAACTGCATGAATTAAAACCCGTTGAGGGAGCCATCCATTCCAAAAAACGCGTCGGTCGCGGCACCAGCAGCGGCACCGGCAAAACCGCGGGACGCGGCCAAAAAGGTCAAAACTCCCGTACCGGTGGCGGTGTTCGTCCCGGATTCGAAGGCGGACAAACCCCGCTCTTCAAACGCCTCCCCAAAAGAGGTTTCACCAACCCATTCCGTAAAGAATTTGCCATTCTCAATGTCTCGGATTTGAACAGCTACCCCGCCGGTACTGTCGTCACCCCCGAATTGCTTCTTCAAGACCGTAAGGTCGGCGATTTGTTGGGTGGTGTCAAAATCCTTGGCAATGGCGAACTTCAAGTCAACCTGACTGTCAAGGCTCACAAATTCTCGGCTTCCGCGGTCCAAGCGATCGAGAAGGCCGGGGGCAAGACAGAGGTGATCTAGTTGGAATGGCTGAAGAAGATTCTCAAGAATAAAGATGTGCTGAAGAAGCTGGGCTTTACGTTGCTCGCCTTCTTCGTCTTCAAATTGCTCACTTACGTGACGATGCCGCTGATCAATACCGCGGCGCTCACGGATTTGTTCAACAATTCGGGCTTCTTAGGCATCGTCAACTCGATTTCCGGTAACGCCCTTTCCAACTATTCGGTCATCGCACTTGGCATTAGCCCGTACATTACGGCGTCGATCGTCATCCAAATGCTTCAAATGGATATCATCCCAGTCCTTAAAGAGTGGGGCGAAGAAGGCGAAGTTGGAAGACAAAAGATTAGCCGTTTGACCCGCTACACCGCGATTGCGCTCGCGTTTGTCCAGGCTCTCGCCATGACCTTCGCGTTCAATAGCCAACAAGATACCCTCTTCCAATACGGTGTGGCCGACTGGGCTACCGCAGGTGGAAGAAACTTGTGGTTCTTGGTGTATTTCTACATCGCTGTCGTCTTGACCGCCGGTACGGCGTTCACGATCTGGCTCGCGGACCAAATTACGCTTCGCGGCATTGGGAATGGTTCATCGATGCTCATCGTTGCTGGTATCATCATTTCGTTCCCGCAAACAATTGCGTCGCTCGTCCAATACTACATCGCCGATCCGAATAGCGCCCTTTCCACGGTATCTCCTGTTCAAGGTCAAGCGTGGGGGTATGTGCTCTTTGGTGTGAGCATCTTGATGTTCATTCTCGTGTTGATTGGGGTTACCTACATGCAGGATACCCAACGGAAAATTCCGATTCAATACGCCAACCGTCCCGCTTCTTCGAAGTTTGCCGGTAAGTCCGAATCGAACATCCCGATCAAGATCAACACCGCCGGTGTGATTCCGGTTGTGTTCTCCTCGATCATTTTGAGCCTTCCGTCGACGATTGTGAGTTATCTCAATATCTCGAACACGACGGTGACGAACTGGCTCAATCAAATCTTTACCTACACCCAACCGATTGGATTCGCGATCTACGTGATTCTGATTGTGGCGTTCTCGTTCTTCTACTCGTTCATTCTGATCAAACCAGAACAAACCGCGGAGAACTTGCAAAAACAAAACGCCTATATTCCTGGTGTTCGCCCAGGAAACGAAACCGAAGCATATATTACGAAAACCTTGTTCCGTGTGACCGTCATTGGCGCGCTCTACTTGGTCGTCATCGCTTCGCTGCCGATTGTGACGTCGATTGTCCTCGGACACAACTACGCACACATCGGTGGTACTTCCCTTCTGATCATCGTTGGTGTCGCACTTGAAACTGCCAAACAGATCAACACGGATACGCAAGAAAAGGCATACGCAGGATTCATGAGATAAATCATGATTAATCTTCTGATCATGGGGAAGCCCGGCGCCGGAAAAGGTACCCAAGCAACCAGACTACTCGAACATTACCGGCTCTCCCACATCTCCACCGGCGATATTTACCGTGAAGAGATGGCGAAGGATTCCGACATCGGAAAACTCGCAAAGAAGTATATCTCGGCAGGGAACTTGGTTCCCGACGGTGTAACCAACGACATCGTAAAAGAAGTATTATCCAAACAAGATTATCCGAACGGCTTTATGCTCGACGGATATCCCCGTACGGAGGCACAAGCGATCGCGCTCGATCAGATGCTTGCGGATTTGGGAATTTCCCTGACCGCGGTCATCAACGTCGACGTTCGCGACGAAGTGCTTCTCACACGGATGGCGGGAAGAAGAGTGTGCTCGCACTGTGGTGCGACGTATCACGTGACCTTCCACCCGCCGAAAAAGGACTGTGTCTGCGATTTATGTGGACACGCCTTGATTCAACGAGAGGATGACCTTGAAGAAAGCGTTCTGAATCGGTTACGTATCTACAACGAAAAAACCCGCCCACTGCTCGATTATTACCGGACGAAAGGGTTGTTATTCGTGGTTGATGGCGAACTGCCAAAGGATGAAGTCTTCCGGGTAATCACGGAAAAATTGGGTGATTGAGATGGTCACGATCAAATCTTCAAGAGAAATCGAACTCATGCGTGAAGCTGGACGCATTGTTGCTTATGCGCACCGCAAGGCCGCCGAAGCGATTCGTCCGGGCATCACGACCAAAGAACTCGATCAAATCGTGGAAGACGCGATCCGCAGCCAAAACGCCATCCCTAGTTTTCTCCATTACGACGGCTATCCTGC
>JAQVKB010000132.1 GCA_028694875.1 Candidatus Izemoplasmatales bacterium | reverse complement strand
TGATGGAACAACTCAATGCCGGAAAACAAAAAACCAATGTCAAATGGGGACCATTCATCTGGGGAAGCATTGCCGGTTTGGCTCCTTGGATCGCGATTGTTCTTTACATGACTGGAGCAACAGCGGAAGCGACCGCGCAAACCCCTAGGTTCGTATGGGCCATCGTTGGCACGTATTTCGTGGCGTTTAACAGTTTCCCCGTGAACATGGTCAGACAATACCTTGGCAAAGGAAAATGGGCGAATTACCTGTATGGCGAGCGCGGATACATCATCCTAAGTCTTGTGGCGAAGACGGTTCTTGCATGGCTCGTCCTTGTTGGCGCATTACAACCTTAATCCAAAAATTCACTGAAAAAAGGACACTCATTGGTGTCCTTTTTTGTTGAAATGTTAGGTTGGAATGGCGTCAGATTGCGGAGGGACCATGAAAATCAATCGTTTTGAAGATCGACTTCTTTGAGTGACGGCATCGCGGGAATCGCCCCATATCGACTCACCACAATACGACTCACACGATGCGCGAAGAGAACCGTTTGGCGATACATCACGCGTTCAATCTCTGCGAGTGGAATTCCTCTTGCCAGTACTTGATACAAGATGCCACCGATAAACGAATCTCCCGCGCCCGTCGTGTCCACGGCTTTCACAGGTAGTGTTGGCACAAACAACGAATGTTTTTTTGTGTACACCGTGGCGCCAACCGCGCCATCGGTGAGGAGAACCACTTTGACATTGCCCTGAAATAACGATTGGATTGCTTCTTCTTGGTCTTGAATTCTGGTGATGAATTCAAGTTCATCCGTACTAATTTTCAAAATATGAGCCAAAGGTAAAAATTCTTGTAAGGTCTTATGATAGACTTCCAAGTCTTTCCAGAGTGGAAAACGAAGATTGGGATCAAACGAAATGATGCATTGATGCTTCAAAGCATATTCAATCGCTTTGAGATGGGCATATTTTACCGGTGCCTCAATCAAGTCGACACTACAGAAATGAAGGATATCACCAGGTTCAAACCATTCTTCTTGGATTTCTTCTTCGGATAGAAGCATGTCGGCCGAAGGATTTCGATAAAACGAGAAATCGCGTTCTCCGTCCGCGCGAAGCGAGACAAACGCAAGCGCGGTGTTGGCTTCATCTGTTCGGACAATGGAGGACGTATCGACACCCACTTGATCGAGCGTTTCGACCAAGTAATCACCGAAAGCATCCGTTCCCAGTTTGGTAATCATCTTGCTTGGATACCCGAGTTTGGCGACACAAGCCGCCACATTGGCAGGAGCACCTCCGGCGGCTTTGGAAAAGGCAAAAACATCCTTCAAAGGGATGTTTTTTTCGTTGGGGATAAAATCAATCAGCAATTCACCCATTGCGATTAGTTTTGGCATAGCGTCACCTACTCCACATGAAGATCCCATTTGGACAACGTGAAATGGGCATTGGCATCAGAGAACAAGACAATCCCATCGGTCGCATGAGATTGATAGACGGTCGTCGTGATGGCTCTTTCTCCACCATTCACAAACACTTCCACACTATATCGATCGAGTAAGATTCGTAAGGTGATGGTTCCGTCTTGATTCAACGTGACGGGAGCTTTGGTGAGGTTATACATCTCGAGCGGATATCTTCCGCCCATATTGTCCGAACGGTTCAAATAGACATATCCATCTTCATAATAGATATGCGTTCCATTCCCTTCTTCATCCGCGAACACGGTAATTCCGGTTTGTCCCTCTCCTGGCGTGAATGTCAATTCCAAATCGAGGGTATTTCCCGTGATCCCGGTCTGAACGAGACTAGACGACGTCGCATCATAGGTTTCGAGATTCTCTCGATAGTTTTCGATTTCTTGAATTGGATATTGAATCAAGTGACCTGATTCATCGAGATGGATTTCACGCGGGAATGTTAAGGCGCCAGCCCAACCAAATTGACCTGTCATCGGGGCACGATTCCAGGATTGCATCCACGCGATCATGATTCTTCTTCCTTGATTGTCGACTAAGGTTTGTGGCGCATAGAAATCAAAACCGTAATCAATTTCTTGAATCTCCGAGAGATTCCAACCTTCGAGCATCCCGGTTTGATAATTCATCGTTCCAACCACATAAACGGTCCCATGGGTATTTCGATGTCCGGGAATTTCTTGTGGCGACATCAACAGCACATCCGATCCATCGAGTTCAAACAAATCAGGACATTCAAACATGTATCCCAAGGTATAGATGGTATTGACGCTTCCTTGAATGACAGGTCCCACATAATCCCAATCCACGAGATTGTCGCTTTGAAACAGCAAGACTTGTCCAAAATCATTGATTTGACGCGATCCTATCACGGAATAATAGGTTCCATCATGAACGAAGATATTCGGATCACGGAAATCGACAGGATTGGCATAGAACGGCAAATCCGAGTCATCAAGGACGGCGGCGCCATCATTGATTTTGGAGAAATGGATACCATCCGTGCTTTTGGATAGGACTTGATATTGATATCCTTGCCAGTTTTCCGTATACATCAAATAAAGATCGCCATCGATCTCGATCGCACTGCCTGAGAACGCGGCTCCGCCGCCCGCACTGTTCACCATCGGCGCGACGGCCAGTGGGCGATATTCCCACTTGACCATATCCGTACTCGTCACATGACCCCAATACATGGGTCCCCAAACGGGGGCATACGGATTATGTTGATAAAAGACATTATATTCGTCGTTGTAATAGACGAGACCATTGGGATCATTGATCCAACCCATTTCACCCATCACATGATAGGTATAGCGTGTGGTGGGATCGATGGTATGATTGTACAAATTCAAATAGTATTCCGCACTGAGAAGCAAATTGTCGGTCATGAATCCCAATCGTTCCAAGACATTGGATTGATACCGCTGAAGTTCCTCGTCGGTTTCAATCCATGTATCCAACGCATCAACATTGAGATAGTTGGAGCCGGTGTCTTCGATTTGAAGATAGAGTTCTTGACCTAAGTAGTCCGACAAATCCCAAACGACGCGGATGAAGTTATCCCGAAAAAGATCGCCATCATAGGCGGTGTAGGTTTCATGCATGATTTCTTCTTGGGTCAGTGCGTCATAAAGGACAACGACCGCATCTTCGCTGTTGGCGTCTCCCGAGATCAAAAAGGAAACATACCCTAATCCTCCGAGCGTAAAGGATGCGGACTTCAGAATGACTTCCGAAGTAGCCTCTTTTGTCGTAAGGAACTGCTCGTTTTCTTGGATGTATTTGCTTTGTCCATCATAGTAGACATCCCTTGAAATCGTCGCTTCGCCAGACACTGAGGTCCAACCGGACAGATCGGCGGCTTCGAAATCCCCATTCGGGATTTGATATAAAATCTCGCTCGAACAAGCCCCTAACAAGATGAGAAACATGGGAAAAAGTATCAGGAGGAGTTTTTTCTTCATGGGAATACCTCTACTCATAGAAATGAAGATTGGAAAGGGTCGCTTGCGATTGGAAGGTAAAGAACCCGAAGTAGGATCCTTCCATGTCATACGCTCTCGAGGTCATCGCAATTTGGTCATTGACATACACGACGACAACACTACCTTCGGTAATCATCGTCACTTGAAGATGGGTTATTCCTGTATAGTCAAACGGAATGGAAATCTCGGGAACGGCATTGGAAATCAAGTTCGAATCCACATTATAAAATTCCATGCGGTTGTGTTCGAGATCAAAATAGTAATTTAATCCGCCTACCGAAGATTGATAAGCTCCGAGGGTAATCCCAAAATTCGTACTATTTGTGATATCGACTTCAAACACGGTTTTCGTCGGTTTGGAAAGCAATTCTTCGAACAGTAAGTAACTGTATCCCTTGCTTTGGGAGAACGTATATGTATCGTCTTCAAAAGTAGTATTGGTTTCTTGAATATCGTAGGATACTTCATGACTCATGAACTCATCGAATTCCGTCATCACTTTCGGAAAAAGTTGCCCTGACTCGGTTTGAATCAGCTCGTGATGGACAAGATGTCCACCCCACATATAATCGCCATAGTCTTTGTCAATCGTCTTCGTGGCGACCCATCCTGAAAGGACGAGTCTTCCCTCGACGTTTTCAATCCGACCCGCATAAAATCCCCAACCGTCAAAGAAGTCCTGTTCGGGGATGGTCCAACCTTGGTCCAAAGACTGCGTATAGCGATAATGAACGATTCTGTCATTGCCCGAACCTTGTTCGGAGAAGGACAGATAATAATACCCGTTGAAATAAATTAGTGT
>JAQVKB010000131.1 GCA_028694875.1 Candidatus Izemoplasmatales bacterium | reverse complement strand
AATCATCGATAATTAGGATTCTATCTTGGCCTGAAAGAAACTTCTTCGATACGATCACATTTCGATTCACTTGTTTGGTGAAAGAAAAGACAGGATAAGTATAAACATCATTTCCCGTAATGAGTGACTCGGACTTTCTCGCAAATACGATGGGAATTTGGTTCATATGAAATGCTGTCGCGACAGCGAAAGCAATTCCACTCGACTCAATTGTCAGGATCTTCGTGGCATCCGGAAAACGATTCGCAAATTCCTTACCAATTTCAAAAATAAGCTCCGTATCCAACATATGGTTGATGAAATGATCAACCTTGATAATCCGGTTATCGATCACAAAAGCTTCCTTTTTGATCTTCTCTATCAGTTTTTCCATGGTATGCCCTCCCAATCCCTTTCATTATATCATGCGAAATCCCGAAAAAATAGACAAAAGAAAAACCAGCATGTCGCTGGTTTTGTTTTTTATTGTACAATGACCGTTCGGGTAATGGTCGCGGTATTTCCCGAAGCGTCTGTGGCGTAATAGGTAATGATCGTGGTTCCAGCTTGCGATGTATCCACCGTGGTGATGTCTTGTCCACAATCGATGATTTCTTGATAATCATTAAAATCAAATCCAGGATCGACAAAGGTCGTTCCAACGGAAATCGTAACTGTAGCGTCCCCATTCAACCAAATATCAGGTGCCGTCGTATCGACAATCGTCACCAAGTAATAGATGGTCTTCGTATATCCTGCGCCATCTTCGGCACTGATGATTACATTACGCTCATCGGGATAATCCGTATTGAAGATGTCTTGGGGAATATTGAGCGTGCAGGTAGTTGACATCGTCGAGGTACAAGTCCCCGTTGGGTATACATAGGTATCTCCTACTTCGACTGTCGTTTCATACGTGCCTAAGGTAATTGTAATGAATTGATCCGGATCAATGACCGTGATGGTAATGGTCTGTGTCGCAATATTTCCTGCCGCATCCGTCGCGGTAAAGGTAATGTCATAATCACCTACTTGATCATAATCGACTTGTCCCGTCTTCACAACGACGCAGGTTGGATCAATATCGTCAGTACAAGTTGCGCCAACGACAGCCATCATTCCTCCGGGCACAACCGGTGATTGATAGGTGCCAATCGAAATCACGGGTGGTGTTGTATCCGTCACGGCCGCAAGTGTCGTGGTCGTATTGGATGTAGGAACCGAGGTTGTAATAGCACACCCCCATAACATGGAACCCAAAAGAATCATGATTATTAGAGCTATACGTCTCATAAGAACCCCCTTTTTGTTCTATCTAATCAAAGAATCGTCAACATGTCAACCGCAAAAACGATTTTTATGGGCAAATGCCCAAAATAATAGCCTAAAAAAAACTTCACAAATGAAAAAAAGGATGTTGGCGATTGCCAGCATCCCATTTCTTTTTTGAAATTTAGACGAGTTCGATGAGCGCCATTGGGCAGGAATCGCCTTGACGAACACCAATCTTGTAAATCCGAGTATATCCGCCATTACGGTCGGCATACTTCGGTCCGATTTCTTTGAACAGCTTTTGTAACGCCGTTTGATCATTGAGTTCCAAACCTCTGACGGTTTGTCCCGCGATACGGAGCGAGTTGAGATCGCCCTTTTTCGCCAAGGTAATCAATTTTTCTACCACGCGGCGGAGTTCTTTCGCTTTGACAACGCTGGTCTCGATCTTGTCATGCAAGATGAGTTGGGTCGCGAGGTCGCGAAGCAACGCCTTACGGTTGTCGCTACGGCGGTTGAGTTTCGTATATCCTCTGGCCATGTGCCTTTCCTCCTAGTGTTTCGCGAGGCTCAAGTTCAGCTCTTCGAGCTTTTGCTTGACTTCCTTCAGCGATTTCTTGCCAAGGTTTCTCACCTTCATCATGTCTTCTTCGGTCTTCTCGATCAATTCGCCCAGCGTATGAATGCCAGCGCGTTTCAAGCAGTTGTAGCTACGGACCGAAAGGTCGAGATCCTCAATTGGTTTCTCGAGGTTGCGGACAGTCTCTTCTGACTTGCGTTCGATCATAAAGTCCTCGCTCATCGCGCGGTTCGAAAGTTCGACGATGGAGTAAAGGTGATCAATCAGCATTTTTGATGCCATGCCGATGGCTTCCTTCGGTCCGATGGAACCGTTGGTCCAAACCTCGACAGTTAGCTTATCGTGGTCGGCATTGTCGTCAACACGTGTTTTGTCGACGTTGTAGTTTGCTTTCACGACAGGCGTGTAAATCGCGTCAATCGGAATCACGCCGACCATGTTGTCGTATTGCGCGTTCTTCTCCGCGTTGATATAACCATTGCCGCGTCTTGCGTGCATGACCATACGGAACCGCTTGCCTTTGTTGACATGGCAGATGTAATGGTCAGGATTGATAATGGTAACTTCGTCATCGGCGATGATGTCTCCAGCGCGTACATCGCAAGGTCCATCCACGATGACTTCCAAACGTTTTTCAACGGTTGGACTCGGATTGTCGATTGAGAGGACAACGCCCTTCAAATTGAGGACGATCGTCGTCACGTCTTCGACCACGTTTTCAATCGCGGTGAATTCGTGTTCGACGCCATCAATCGTGACATTCACGATCGCAGCTCCTGGGAGAGAGGAAAGCAAAACACGCCGTAAGGAGTTCCCAATCGTGATACCGAAGCCACGGTCAAGCGGTGTGATGACGAATCTTCCGTAGAAGTCGTCCATTTCTTCCGTAATCGTCTTTGGTTTTTCGAATTTCAAGTCCTTCACTGGCTATTCCCTCCTTATCCGCGGGGCCGTTTTGGAGGACGGCATCCGTTATGAGGAACCGGAGTGACGTCTTTGATCGCTGTAATTTCGAGACCCGCAACCTGGAGGCTACGAATCGCGGCTTCACGGCCAGGGCCGGGTCCCTTAACGGAGACTTCGACTCTTTGCATGCCGTTTTCCATGGCCAACTTGGCAGCGGCTTCACTCGCAAGACCGGCGGCGAAAGGCGTCGATTTACGGCTGCCTTTGTAGCCGATGGCACCAGAGGAAGACCACGCAATCGCGTTGCCTTGGTTGTCGGTGATGGTGATAATCGTATTGTTGAAGGTCGAGTGGATGTGGGCGACTCCCGAAGGAATGTTCTTCTTCACACGACGTTTTTTGGTTACTGTTTTAGCCATGTCGGTTCAATCCTCCTCTTACTTCTTCTTGTTCGCAACGGTCTTTCTCGGACCTTTACGTGTTCTGGCGTTGTTTCTGGTGTTTTGACCGCGAACAGGAAGACCCTTACGATGACGGATACCTCTGTAGCAACCAATTTCCATTAAGCGTTTGATGTTGAGCGCAACTTCTCTACGGAGGTCGCCTTCAACGCGGTATTTTTGAACTTCCTGACGGATTCTGACGATTTCTTCGTCGGTCAGGTCTTTGACGCGTTTGTCTTCGGAAATGCCCGCCGCCGCCAAAATCTTTTGGGACGTCGATTTGCCGATACCGAAAACATAGGTGAGGGAAATCACAACGCGTTTATCTCTTGGAATGTCAACTCCTGCAATACGTGCCATGTTTTCCTCCTACTTTCCTTGTCTCTGTTTGTGTTTTGGATTTTCGCAAATGACCATAACATTGCCATTGCGTTTGATGATCTTGCATTTGTCGCAGATCTTTTTGACCGATGGTCTGATTTTCATATGGATCCTCCTATGATTAGTTCATTCGATAGGTGATGCGTCCACGTGTTAGATCATATGTCGATAGTTCGACTTTGACTTTATCGCCTGGTAAAATGCGTATGTAATGCATGCGGATTTTACCAGAAACGTGGCCGATGATTTTGTGTCCGATCTCGAGTTCGATCACGAACTGGGCGTTGGGAAGAACTTCCACAACCGTTCCGATCATTTCGATGACATCGTCTTTTTTTGCCATGGATTCACTCCCTTTTATTCCTTGGTCAGGATTTCGTATCCTGTGTCGGTGATCAGGATGGTGTGCTCAAAATGCGCGCTTGGCCTTCCATCCCTCGTGACGGCTGTCCAACCATCCCGCAGGATCTTGATATCCGGAACACCGGCGTTCACCATCGGTTCGATGGCGAGCGTCATCCCTTTGCGAAGCGTAATGCCTCGTCCAGGAAGACCGAAGTTCGGGATTTGCGGATCTTCGTGAAGGTGTTGTCCAATGCCATGTCCGACCATTTCGCGGACAATCGTGTACCCTTCTTTTTCTGCGTATGTTTGGATTGCATGGGAGATATCAGTCAGACGTGCCCCAGGCTTTGCGCGTGCCAGCCCTTCGTAAAGC
>JAQVKB010000130.1 GCA_028694875.1 Candidatus Izemoplasmatales bacterium | reverse complement strand
TCGAATCCACCGGTTACGATCGTCGCAATCAGCATGATGAGATTCGCGCATATGAGTCCAAACGTAATTGGGGCTCGTTTGGAATTTCTAAGTATCCATTGCCACATGTTGTCCAAAGGTATCACTCCACTTCTTGTTTTATTATACTCTTTCGTGGAAGTTCTCGCAAGAAAAAGGGTGCAGCATCACAAGAAAGACAAAATCACGTTCTGGTAGATTTGTATTTCATCCACGTCTCAAAAAGAATGTTGGATCGTTCGCGAATTTCATCGAGGGTATACGAGAGATTCGATCGGTCCAGCGCCATCGCTTCGAATAGACGTTGAGAGGAATCCCCAAGGATGGCATCCACGACCAATTGCATTTGGTCGTAAAGGCGCATCGATTGGATCGTAACACCCTCAGGAAGGGTACCAGCATAGACTGGTTGTACTTGATTCAAACGAACGAGTCCAAGGGTCTCAACAGGACAACCTAAGGGAAATCCTTTCCATTGACCCGTATTGGGCAAAGCCAAAGTCCGCAAAGTTTGTTTCCCTGTAAATAACGATGCCAAGGAAAGATTCGTGTGTGTATTTCCAATGGGTTTGGGGAGTTTCATTGAATATAATGGGTAAACATAGTCGAACACATCTTGAGAACATACTGGCAATGCGCGAAAACGTGCAAGCCATGTACAAACAATCTGATTCTTGATGGGCTCACCATACCAAGATTGATCTTGATTTGTGGCTTCCACAATCCAAGAAAAATCCGGAATCCCCAAAGTTATATAGCGCAAGGGTTGAACCGCTTCTAATCCTAACGCGAACTCCCAGGCAAGCACTCTCTCGTGAAAATTCAGATCGATGGAGATGATCTTTTGGGAATGAGTTGCCTTCCATAGCGCGCTCATCACAAGAGCACGCATCGAAGTCAACGGCACAATCCAAGCATCGGGAGCTTGGGTGGCTACCATCTTTCCAAGATCCACATAAGTTCGTATGACTTGGTAAGATTGAGAAATCGTGTCGATTCCAAAAGGAATTGAAGCAGCTTCCTCCACCGATAAGAATACGATATCTGCTTTTTGAAGACACTCGCGGTTGGTCGCTTGGAAAGAGCGATGCCGCGCATCCATTTTCAAGGATAGAAGCCACGTTTGATAGTCTTGATTTGGAATCTCTAGACTAACCGCAATCTGCCATGTGAGCTGATCTTCATGAAGCAAGGACTGAATCCAATTCGTCACTTCAGCGGACAGGGAATTTCCTAAAATAGCACATTGGAAAGTCTTCATCGGACGATTCCCCTTTCATAATGGGTTAAGTACGGTTGAATATGACCAATGATTTCATCGAACATGGCATCGATTTGGATGGGGGATAGATGCATGGTAACCTGATCATACCCTAGTGCTTCTCTTGCAAAGGATAAGTCTTTTTCTACATAGGCTTTCCAAAGAAGTTGATGGGTTAGGATGTGTTGCTTGGTAATGGTAGCCGGAAATGGCTCCATTTCACCAGACATGATCGGACGTACGCTGTCCTTTCGGAACAAGGCATTGGTTTCAACGACATGACCCAATGGAAGATTTGATATTTGTCCAAGATTCGGCATGTTGACATTCGTAATCAATTCTGTGAGTCCGAGCAAAGCCTTGATTTGCTCAATACCATCTTCACCCGAAGGATGAATTGAAACCTCTTCGAGCCCATCTCGAATCCGAAATGCGGACTCATTCCCACGGTTCATGATGTCAATCCGTGTTTGAACCTTGGTGAGATGAAATTTGTTGTGATTGATTTGGTCTTGCCCATTCAAATACCAAGCATGCGGTAAAAATTCGACCAAATGCCGGTCACCCGCCGCCGCGATGACTTGAAAATGATGAAACAAATCGAGTTTTACTTTCTCGGCACTACCAAAAGGACCCACATGTTTCCAATCGTCTTCCTTTGGAAGAAGACCGATATCATGATATTGTTCGACAAACTCTTGATACATCGGCATGATATCATACTCTTCATAAGTCGCGTGATTAATCCAAGTAAAGTGATTGATTCCTAAAGGATTGATCCGAATATCATGATAAGGAATATCAAGTCCAGTTTTTTCTCTCAAGACACGCGAAAGGATTCGTTGAACGAAAAAGACCTCATGGCAATTGCCAAAAGCTTTGATTTCAGGGAACACATTGTATAACGTTTGCACACAAAGCGTCATCGGATTCGTAAAGTTCAGAACCCATGCCTTAGGAGCATAGGATTGGATGGCTTTGGCGATGACTTCATACATTGGCATCATGATCAATCCTCGAAAAATACCGGCTGGTCCGACCGTATCGCCCACGGTTTGATAGAGTCCCCATTTTTCGGTATCATGGACATAATGCCGCATTTCTTCAAAGGTACCAGGAAGAATCGAAATCAAGACGAAGTCCGCAAAGGTCAACGCTTCTTCGAGCGAAGATGCACAAGTAAATCGCCAATCTCCAAGGGCTTCGGGTTTGGCCATCATGTTGTTGCCAATGATGGCGTTGTTCTTCGCGGCTTCAGCAACAATGTCATAGAGAGCGACCTCTCCCCCGAGATCTTTCTCGAGTGCCATGTCACTCATCAAGTTACGTGCCCAAAGTCGTGAGCCACCGCCAATGTAAGCAATTTTGATTTTCTTCATGAAATCCTCCGATCAGACAGCTTGAATCTTTGTTCATTCATCGTCAACAAGGTTGAACGGAACCACTATAATTTTACTAACTATTATTCTCAATTACAATCCTCTATAAAAGAAAAGACTAAGAGGATAATCTCTCCGCCTCAGTATACGAAAAAAGGTTTGACACAATTGTATCAAACCATTTCTTTCGATATGTCTTGTCATTACTCATTTTCTCACAGTCTATAACTAAAACATTCAATGTTTTCTCTGTGTCACAGCTAAGATTAGTATTTCCATTCCAAAACAAAGAGATTCTAAGTAACAAATTTGGAATTTCTCATTTTCAATTCATATGATTTTAAGGACCTCTGTTCGAAATGCAGACCCATCCACTTTTGCAAAAGACTGAAGTTAACGAAATTTTTCACAATTTGTACAAAAAGAAAATAATCAAAATGATAAATGACGAATGTTGTTTTTTCCCATATTAACAAAGAAATATCAATTTGTCCGAATTTGAACCCAATCAGCGGCTTCCCCATATGACTCGAAGATTCTCGGAATTCCAATCGTGCTCCCAACCGATAGGCATACTATACGAAGCAGCGTAAATGACGAGATTCGAGTCCCCACGAAATGCGTCGCTGTCAATGGCGGAAACAGACGATGGGATGTGAATGCTTTCGAATTCGGTAATGTTCGAGAATGCGCTACGCCCGATACTCACCACGTTAGAAGGAATCGAAAGTTCGCGAAGGGCTGTCGATTCAAAGGCAAGGTCTCCGATGCTTGTAAGTTGGCTTCCCTCTTCGAAAATGATGGTTTGAAGAAGACTACAGGAACGAAAAGCGGAGTCTTCAATCACGGTCACACCACGTGGAATTGTGAATGAGGTAATCGCAAATAGATACGAGAAGGCTCCATGACCAATCACCGTCAACATCGAACCAGGTTCGAAAGAGATGGAAGTAAGAGCGTCACAATGTCGAAATGCCAGCATTCCAATCGAAGTGACGGTGCTAGGAATCACAAAGGATCTGAGTTTCTTCGAATATGAGAATGCTTCTGCTCCAATTGATTGAAGGACGCTTCCTTTCTCAAAGGTGAAACTTTGGAGATGATCCATCCCTGCGAAAGCCGATCCGCCGATCGATTCCACGGAGTTAGGAATGACAACCGCAGACAAACCACTATCGTGGAACGCGTTGTACTCGATGGTTTTCAGACCTTCGGGGAATAGAATCGAACCCAGATTGATGGTGGATTTGAACGCATGGCTACCAATGATTTGAAGTCCTTCGGGTAGAATGATTTCCCTCAGCTTCCAGATGGATGAAAAAGCTCCGGCGGGAATGCTGATGGTGTCCGTTAATGTCACTTTCAAAAGTGTTGAAGGAACGTAGTTGAACTGGTACTCTCCTCCACTATACCCGAATTGTTGACGGGCTTCGTAGGACCCTTCATACTCTGTATCTCCGAAAACCTGGCCGAAGAGACCGTCGAGTTCGGTAGCGGTACGGCTCACTCCGGCAAAGGGAATCGAAAGTTCCTGGAGACTGGACATGCTTCGCAGAGCGTACTTGGCGATTGTCGTGACACTATTAGGTATGACCAACTTGGTGACCAGATCTGCGTTTTCAAACGCATACGCCGCCACCATCGT
>JAQVKB010000129.1 GCA_028694875.1 Candidatus Izemoplasmatales bacterium | reverse complement strand
TGATGGACATCGTGGATCTCATGACTCATGTCTTGAAATGAATCCGAGATTTGCGCAATCTTTGCCGGATCAAACTTCGTATGATAACCCGATTCAATTTGATCGATTTCCGTCAACAGTGGTGTAGCCAAATCTTTCGTGATGTGAGGTTTACTTCCATGGACTGTTTCAATGATTTTCTCTGCAGGGACAAGTTCAAGGCAACCAAAAGAAACCAGTCTTTCTAAGACCGGCTCGAGTTTGTCGAGTCGTGCGACAAGATTGACAAGTTTGAGTTTGGATCGTGCCATAAAATCCTTTCTAGGTAATCAACATGCGGTCTATTTCTTGATCGGAAAGACCGTATCGAATGCCTTCAATGATATTGAATAAATTCTGACGTTCGATTTCCGTCAAAATTAAAAAAGCGTAAAAGACTTGGGGTGCCGATAGCGAATAATGCATATACCGTTTGGCCAAGTAATATTTCATCTTGTCCGCGTAATACTCGATATAGACATATTCATCCTCGTCCATGTATTTTGAAAATTCCGATTTGGAGAGGTAATTGAGGAGCATGTCCGCTTCGGGAAGTTGAATCATCTCCTCCAATTTTTTCTTGGAGATGCGCGTGGCATGCGTATTCAAATTGGCGCGAATCACAGAGGGATCCACTTGATAGAACTTCTTAAGTCGATAGATTTTGACGATGTTTTCGAGTTCGATTTTGGTCATAAACATCGTTTCTAGTTCTTTTCTTGTTTTTCCTTTGAACAGTGTACGAATGCGCTCAAAGATGGTGTCATAGTACGACGTTTCCAACGCGCGTTCAATCTCCACATAGCGAATTTGTTCGGGGTCGTTGGTCGCGAAGGGTTCTAAGATACTTTCATACCGTGTCCCTCGGACAGCTCCTAATAAATCGGCGTAGGTTCGTACAGAGGAAAGCGATAAAATATCGAATTTCGCATGACGCACAAAGTAAATCGGAAATTCCGCAATCGCAATTTGAAATCCACCCGAGATAATCGAACGAACGGTGGCCAAAATCAAATCGATTTCACCTCGTTCAATCAGATTGGGTTCGTAGAAGGGTTTGTCCGGCCCCAATACAAATTTGATGATCCGGAGGATTTGATTGAACTGATTCTTTTTGATCAGTTCTTCGAGTTGACCACGATGAATGGTCATCTCTTGAATGTCTTGAAGCACATCTCGATAGTTGTCTTGATTTTTGAGATATCCAGCGACTTCTGCGACATTCTTTTTCCTTGAGAGTTCCTTGTAGTCGCTTTCCTTGAGCCCGTGACCATAAAGGGCTTTTGCTTTTGCAATGATGGCATTGCCAGAGAAGCTCGACATCACGTCATCCCCTTATTCTTCGGTTTGTTCCACACAATAGGAATAGATTTCATCAACCCATGCTTGCTTTTTCTCGAGGAAAGCTTTCTCCAACTCTGCGAGAGTTTGATCGTATTCGGCTTGGATTTCTTTGTTTCGTATGGCAAGCTCTTTTTCAAGCCCAGCCCGTACTTCGTCGATGCGCTTGGTGATCTCTTCGTGAAAAGCATTTTCACGTAGTTTTTTTTGTTCACGGACAAAATCACCGATTTTTGCTTTTTCGGCTTCTAGTTCTTGGACTCGCGCTCTTGCAGATTTATCGAGTTCGATGACTTCGCGAATGAGATTTTCCATGGATATTCCTCCTTGAGAGGTTGATTCGCGCGTACATCTGCACGCGCCATAATTGCATTATACCACCATCTTATAACAATGGCGGGTGTAGTCGATGATTTTTTTGTGGACAAAATGTGAAATGAAAAAGAAAAGAAAAGCCCACGGGTGTCTTTTCTACTCTACTTTTTCCATTTTTTGAAGTTGATATCCTTCTTCAGAAAGAGCTTGCTTGATCACTTTTTCTGAGACATATCCTTCAAATGTTGCATAGCCGCCTTCGACAGAGACTTGAACCTCGGAGATTCCGTAGATTCCTTCAAGAACATGTTTGACGTCACGTGCACAGCCTTCGCAGCAAATATTGGAAATCATCGCTTTTTTCATCGGATATCACCTCCTTATTTCGACACTTTTATTATATCGCGTTCATGTTTTTGTGTCAAATCTCATTCCCTTGAAAGCGGATTCTCCCTTGAATCATAGGATTGTCCACCCATGTCACGCCACATAGCGATGCGAAATGTTTCATTTCTTCAATCACTGGGTTTCCCAAATGCGCTGGCGCATGGGCATCGACACCAATCAACACTTTGGCATCGGGGTAAGTTGCCACAATCCTCCAAAACTCTTCCCGAGGATATACATATCGGGTTTGATTTTGATAATGAAGCCCTTCGCGTTTCGCGCCACCACAATTGATTTCAAGATACACGTTATTCTTGATCGCGGCTTGAATGATTTTGTGTGTGGTTTCGATGGCGGCGGTATCAAAGATTGCCTCTAAGTCATGATGGTATTTCATGAGGAATATATCGGGATGCGCTAAAATACGATAAAGCCCAGAATCGAGGGCTTCTTGGACATGATCACCATACGTTTGAACACTTTCAGAATTCATCCATTCATAGACATTATGCATATGCCCTTGAAATGGAAAATAATGTACACCTAAAATCAAGTAATCCAGTCGATCTGCGAGCGATTGAAGATAAGATTTGTGCGTAGGAATATACTCGATTTCGAGACCGATGAGCACGTCAATTTGATGTTGGAATTTCTGCTTGGCTTGAAGGCAATCTGGCAAATAGATTGTTTCAAAGTCGGATTCATTCATTTGCAAATGAAGGTAATTTCCAAAATAATCGTCTTGCGACATCGCATCTCGAGGAATAGGGCCATGGTCGGTAAGCCCGATTCGATCGTAACCTGATTTGATGGCATATTCAACATAATCTTTGGCCGTTCCAATGGCGTGTCCACATAGTTCATGATGGGTATGGAAGTTTGTTTTCATGAGGCACCTCGTTGAGAATCATTATACCACGAACAGATAAAAAAAGAACCCCGAGGGATGGGGTTCCATGATGGGGGGAAAAAACCTTATAGAACGTATTCTGCAAGGTTCGAATCCGGCATGTTTTTGTTGCCTCGTTTGGAGGCATTTCCAAGATACAATGATTTTGCGACTTCCTGGATGTATTGTCCACGGAACTTGTAGGCTCCCATCAACTCTTCAGCCGCTTTGTAGGCTTGATCAAGGTTGTCTTCTTTGTTGAAGTAGGAACGGAAGAACAAAATCAAACTCAGATATTCCATGGGATACTTCTTCTCTTTTTCAAGCATTTGAAGTTCCACGGTATACGCGTTGGCGTCATCAATCTTATTCAGTTGATACATGCAATAGGTTCTCATGATGGATTCGTAATCGGGTTTCATCAGAATCTCCGTGAGAATGATATTGTAGTGTTCGAGTGCGCCTTTGTAATTGTGCTCCATTAACAAACAGTCTGCATAGTTCAGCTCAGTTGCACGTTTCAATTTATGGATGGAATTGAAGGACATATGAACGAGGTTTTTCTTGAGCAGACGTTTGGCTTCATCAATGTTCCCAAGTTTCTTATAAAGGGCAGCAATATTGACTCTCGCAAGAACGGCTTTGTTATAGTTTAGTTGCTCTTCGAGTTTGGGAAGTGCCTTATTGGCGTAAATCAATGCGTTAATAAAGTCACTTACGAGAGAATAACTGAACGAGATATGGTAATTGGCCGTCGGTTCGAGATCAGGGTAATTCACACCAAGATAAGAAGTGAGGCGCGCATAATGAACGACGTTGTCAACATCCTTTTTGATGGCGGAATAAGTGGACATATATTCATAAAATAGGAAACGGTGCTCATTGGACATTTTGTCCACAAAGGAACGTAAGTATTCAATGGCTTCTTCTTGTTTTTGAATATTCAGATTACGGGTATAGTTAATGTCCGTAAGATAATGGACAAGTTGCGCTAGATAAACTGTGATCATCAAAATCGAATTTTCGTATTGGGGGCGCTTTTCGATAATCTTTTGATAATAGTGATTGGCATCCTCTTCTTGCGAAAAACAAATGCAGGTGTAAAAACGACTAAAATTATGATCCAATTCTTCAATTTCTGAAGCTTGGAAGTTAGTCTTGATCTTAAGATAGGATGCGATTTTGTCTAGCATTTGCCCATAGCCGAGGAAGCCCTTTTGTTGAGCTCTCCGATAGTTGGATACCGGAATCGACATGGCGTCATTGATTTCCTTTCGGGTGACTTGGTCAATCTTCTTGACGTAGTCAATCATGACGATTTTGTCATAATTATCCCTAAAGTAAAAATCGGACGTAAA
>JAQVKB010000128.1 GCA_028694875.1 Candidatus Izemoplasmatales bacterium | reverse complement strand
AGCCGTTGTAACGTGCGATTGATCGTCGAATCGCTGATCAACGGATGGCGCAACCTGATGTCTTCTTTTGAGAAGACTTCAGGGAGTTTGTCAATCGTGTTTACGATGTAGTCGGACTTGGAGATTTCCAAGTTGGACTCATAATCATAATCTCTTGCTCGTTCTGCCAACAAGCCATACAAATCATGATAATGTTTGAGGATGAAACGATGCAACGGCATCAATTCCGAAAATCCTTCGCTCCAACCGAATCTGGTTTTTTCAAGCAGACCTTTGAACTCTTCAATATGAACGAGTAAGGACTCAAAAAAACTGACATATCTTGTTGCCAAAACGCCATCTTGCATGACCATGACATAGAAAATAATCATGCCGAGCGGCGTTGCATCGTCGAATCGAAACAAATCCATATGCAGAAAATCAATCATGAAGTTCAAGTACAAGTAAATGGTCTCGACCGATTTCTGCTTTTTGTGTTCTTCGACTTTGGCAATCATTTCTTCCAAAAGTTCGCGCTTGGAAGTCAGTTCTGTCGAGACCAAGGAATGCCGATGGCGCTCAATCTTCTGATATTGAATTTTTTCTGAGGACAAGTATCCCCCATATAAAATCCTTGCCAAATCGACGATTTCCGTCACATTCAAATGGAATTTCTGCGCCTCTTTGTTGTGAATCGTCTGAAAGATTTGAAGAATATTTTTATAGAGGACTTCGCCTTTGGTTTTGGCGACCGAAGAGTCGAGTTGTAACGTGCGCAACCGCGATTCCGGAATCTTGTTGTCTTGCGCAAAAAAGCATTTAAAAAAAGAGTAGGCTTCGGCTTGAGCCAAACGCTGTGACAAAAAGGCCTCATCTTTGCGGAAGAGGGTTTCATAATAATCGTTTTTCCCCATGCGATAATACAACCGCACCGAAGCCATAAAAACATCAGATGGAATTGGTGTGCGATTGAGGTTGTTGATACAATTCATAGTCATCACCCTCGTCTATTATACATCAAAACATATTCTTTGAATATGATTGAGGGAATTTTATGGCAAAATCATGAAATAAAATATCATCAAATGGAACGAAATTGTATTTCGATTTTGTGCACTATAGAATTCAGAGAAGAAAAGCGATTCGAATCGGAAGTTGATGCGGATAAAAAAAATAAAAGATGTTCTTCCACAAACCTTGTTGTCGACGAACATCTTTGGGTGATGAATGCATTGTAAGCGTACAAATTCAATCGCCAATTCTAATATCCGGACGGTGTTCTCGTTTCGTTCACACGATCTTGCGCTCGTTGTGTTTGCGCTCGTTGAAGGCGTTCTAGTTCGGCTTTGTGATAGTCATCCAACACGGTATTGATGGCTTCCGCAAACGTCTTCGCTCTTTTGTCGGCAATGACCGAAAGCATGTCCACCATGAGTTTGGGTTCTTGGAGATATCGCGCATACTCTTGGAACGGTTGAAGTCGAGCTTCTAGCTTCTGTTGCTCCAAAAGAAACTCTTGTTCAATCTGTTCGACTGTTTTCACTTGTGTAGACAGGAAGCCTTCATATTCTCGTTTTAACGTGCGCGACTTGGCGTTCCATTTCTGGATACATTCCGATTGAAAGCGACTCGTTTCTTTGGGATATGTATTTTTCACATAGTTTTGATATTTTCTCTCACTTTTCTTGTATACGACGAACAGCACCAACGTCAAAATCAACATCAACGTGGCCAAGATGATGCTCGTCAAGAACATGTCTTGGAAGAACGAGTTGTAGGTAAAGGGAATTCGAATCAAAAGGATAAGCAGAAAGAACAAAGCAATCACAAATCCGGCTTTGGTGGGTTTTCTTACTTCAATCACGTTGAGTCGAAATGAATAAAAGAGTTCCGACATGATTTTGGTCTTCTCGTTAAAGAATTGTTGATATGGTTCGAGTGTTTGTTTCAAAGCCAGTAAATTGGCGTTGTATTCTTGATAAGCAGTGTTGATCTGAATCAACGCGTTGATATCAGAATCGTTGCTTTGAAAAGTTCGAACGCTGTAGCAAGGTTTGATGCTCTTTTCGATTGAAGATACCAGTTTCGAGACGGGACCTTTGTTCGAAAGGACCTGGTCGATATCCCGAAAATCAAGCGCATCTTTGCTGACGACAAATGGGTTCATTGCTTCTCTCCTTGGATCTTTAAGCCGTGTCTATCCACATTCATCGCGTCTCCAAGGAAAAACAAAGGAATCTACTTTTTCCCAAAGGAAAAACACGCGTGAATCGTGTAACGTATTCATTATAATATTTACTCATCTTGTTTTCAACTGAAGAACGTATTTTGATCGGCAGAAAAAAAAGCGGTTGCCCGCTTTCTCTATTCTGGTAAGTAAGAAATTAAGGTTTCAAAGTCGAAATCTTCATTGCTCCAGGAAACCGAAGTCGTATAGAAGGCTTCGTTGGAAAGGTCCGAAATGGTTGCGACAGTACCATCTTCTTGGGTAACCTCGACATTGCTCGTAACGGCATAATAACAGCCTTCATTTTGAGCGGCGTCATTGGAAAATCCTATCACGCTACCCACGACCAAAGTCTGATCATCTTCTTCTTGAATCGCGAAGTCTGCGACGCCCACTGTCGTATCGAGATTGCCACTCCAATCTTCGCCTAGAACAGAACCTACATAGAGTGAAAGCCCGGAGGCATCGATGGAAGTCACGATGAAATTGTCCGACAAGATTCCGTATTGACTGTATCCAATCAATCCACCGATGGAAGCATGCGTTCCATTGGAGGTCACGGCCAAGGTGGAGATTGCTACGTTCTTTTCGATGCGAATATCGGTCGTTTCGACGTATTCTTCGTATCCAATCAAGATGCCACCATAATGATGTCCAATCAAACCGCCGACATAAGCACGATAGAGTTGCGCGGTCACATCGAGTTCGGAGGAAGCTGTGTTATACGCAAATTCGGTATTGTACGATTTTCCAACCAAACCGCCAACATAGGCGAAGAACTTAGTGTCAACGAGAATTGTACCGACCGCATTGGAATAGGTAATCATATTGGCCACGAAGTCATCAGCTGTCGTTGTGGAATGCACTTGCGCTGCCGATTCTCCTACCAACAATCCGACATAACTAGAAGATCCCGTGTTGATGACGGAGATATCACCATCCACGGAAACATTGGAAATGGTCGCTGTCGACATGCCTGCGAGTCCGCCGGCATAGGTGACATAGGTAGTGGCGTAAGAAATTGAAAAGTCTCGAATTGTGAGATCTGTTATGGTGCCGCTGATGGCCGCAAACAATCCGTTCACGTCACCATGGGCTTCCGTAATGGTCATCCCGGTAATGACATGGTCATTGCCATGAAAGACACCCGAATAGGGTTCATCGCGACTGAAGAGCGGAACCCACTCTTCGGCGGACAAATCAAGATCCGCCATCAACTCGACATCATCCGTGGCTTCAATGGCCAACAAATCTTCGACAGTATAAACTTCAACTGGAACACTTTCTTCCGTGGTCGTAGTGGTCGTCGTCGTGGTCGTAAGGGAACAACCTCCGAGCACGAGGGAAAAAGATAGGATTAATAAACTGCGAATGGGTTTCATCATAGTCTCCTCATCAGAATCGAATTATTACTGCCATGATACGGGATGAGTGTGATAACCGTGTGAGCTAGAATAAAGTTTGTTGAATGACAACGGCATCGTCATCATCTTCTTCGTCTTTGGGCTCTTCTACCACGATTTTCTTCTCTTTTTGTAATGGAAGATCCGGCTCGATGGTGGACAAAATCTTTTCGAGGTCCAGCATCACATCGTCACTTTCGGGTTCTTCAGGAATGGCTCCCGCTTCTTCCAATACTTCCTGTCTGGATTGCGCAAGTTTCACCAAAACACGGTTGGATTCATAGGGACGATTCTTGTCCATCAAGAAATTCGTCGGCAGCGCTTCCTTTTCAAGGACGGGGACGCCGTGTTCATATTTATCGGGTTTGAGTTCGCTCCCTGGGAGCACAAAGGCGGTTTCCTTCAGGAAAATCCGGAATATAATGTCATCTTTCAATCGGAACACATTTTCGGAAAGAATTCCAATGAATTGATACGGATTGGTTTTGACACTCTTCAAGTAAGGTTTTCCTTTGGCCGGACGATGATTGATTTCCATGGCGGCCGTGGATTCGCGTTTGATTGCGCCACGGTTTGTGAGCATCAAGACTTCATCTTTGGACAAGGAATTGGCATATCTTGCGCCAACAACATCATCGTCGCGCAAATTCATACCTTTCACGCCTTTGGCGGATAAGCTTTGAACCGGGATTTCGGTGACATCGTATTTGCATACATAGCCATTGCGACTAGCCATAACGACATAATTGTCATACGATTCTGCGAT